>DASXEF010000353.1:0-19907 GCA_036490255.1 Kofleriaceae bacterium | reverse complement strand
ATTCGGTGCACACGTTCTGCTGGATCGCCGCGGCGTGCGGTGTCATCGCGATCGCGATCGGCGTGATCGCGACGACCGCGCGCGCTCGTGCGACCGCCAGCGTTACTGGATGACGACGACCTGATTGATCTCCTTCACGCTCGCGCCGGCCGGATACGCGTAGCTGACGGCCTGACTGAAGAAGCTCGACGACGCCGCACTGCCCCATCCCCACACGACGAGCCCGAACGGCTGCGGACTGGTCGCGACGTGGAGCCCGTTGTTGCACGTGCCGACGGGCTGGAAGTTTCCGGTCACGAGATCGACGCGCGTGTACTCCATGTCGTCGGCGGTATCGATCGGCGTCCAGCCGGTGACCGTGCCGACGCAGTCGATGTTGACGTCCGCGAACCCGCCGTTGACCTTCTCGCGCGTGAGCACGAGGTTGGTCTCGGGATAGGTCGGATCGGTGAAGAACGTGTACTGCGACAGATACTGCTCCGGCGGGATGATGTTGACGAACTCGGGATCGCCGCGGCAATCCTCGTCACTCGACGACACCGTCTCGCAGCCGGTCATGTGCGCCGACATGTAAAACGGATTGTCCGAGCCCTGGCTCTCGACGACGAACTGACCGGGCGAGTCGAACTGCACGACCTGACCCTGGTTGATCGTCGCCGGTGCGCCGGCCGGTGCCGCCGGCTCGTACGTCAGCGCCGTGCCGTCGACCGCGCCGACGATGCGCCACGGCACCGTCTCTTCACCGGTGTTCGGGAAGCGATTGCGATAGCGAACCGCGGCGTAGTGATTGCCGAGCGACTTCACCGGCGGGATCTCCTGGTGAGCGGCGTCGCATGCCGCGACCGTGACCGCGATGTTCATACAGCTCGCGCCGCCCCACACGCCGACGGGGTTGTTGCTCGAGATCACGCTGCCGGTGAGCTCGCCATCTTGCTCGAACTGCAGCTCTTGCCCGGCCGACAACGCGTACTGCGTCGGCACGCCCGTACCCGCTGCGGCGACGCCGGTACCGCCGACAATCGCCGCCGTCGGTGTGACCGTGACCATCGTGTCGTCCATCGCGCCGACGATCGAGACGTTCATCTGTCCCGCGATCATGCTCTGCTCGAACGCGTCGACCGCGACGTAGTTGACGTCCCAGACCGTGGTCGGCAAGAGCAGCGTCGCGCTGGTGATCGCAGATGCGCCGCCGCCGTACGGATAGATGTCGTACATGACCGCGGGCGCCGAGGTCGTGATGTGAAACGCGTCGCCGTAGCCGGTACCGGTGACCGCGGCATCGCCGGTCGTGAACGCCGGCGTGATGCCGCTCGGGCACGGCGTGATGCCGCCGTCGCCGGATTGGGCGAGGAACAAGATCGCGACCTGGTTCGGCATCAACATGCCGTTGGTCAGCGGCGCGTACGTCAGCGATTGGCCGCCGCCCGACGGCACGCGCGCGAAGCCGTCGATCGGATAGGACGTGCCGGCGCGATCGACGGTGATCGTGATCGGCGAGCCCCACGTGTTTGCGACGTAGGCCGCGAAGCACGCATCCGGCTCGATCGCATCGGGATTGACCGAGTAGTAATCGCAACCGATCGAGCTCTTGTTCGCGGCCGCGGCATCGCACGCATCGATGCACGCGCCGTTGCCGCAGCCTTGCGTCGCGTCGCACGTCTGTACCGTGTTGCCGTTGCAGTCGACGACGCTGTGCAGATCGGCCGAGCACATGTCGGAGCAGCCGCTGCCACCATCATCGTCGTCGCCGTTGGGGTTCTTGCGACCACCCGGACCACAGGCGCAGAACGAGAACAGCGCGAGCGCAAAGGCGAGTCGCTTCATGGGGCGACCCTAACCCGTTTGAACTTGTCGATGGTGTGTCGTCGACGTAACGCCGCGCGAGCTTCGCGATGTGAGCAAAGTCTCGGCGTCGGCTGGCGCTATGATGCCGGCGTGAGCGCCTCCGGCCCCGAGTTGCGCAATGCGCTATTCAAGCTGCTGCAGGATCCACTGCGGAGCGATGGCTTCTCGCTGAAGCGGCGGATGGACGCGTTCATTCGCACGCACGACGAATCGCAATCTGAGGATCGATTTCAGCTGATCTTTGTCTCCAAGCGCGGGCTCCGGCGACAGCTCGTCAGCGCCGACGCTGGTGTGCGGTTCGAGCGCGTGGAGACGATTTACCACACGATTTCGGGCACGGAACCAAAGTACATGGTCGACACCGTCACGGTGGGAACCAGCCTGCGCAGCACGCTCGAGGGCAACGCGCGGCGCTGTGAATTCATCCTCGAGCGCGAAGACCAGCTCGCCGCCGTGCGCGACAGTATCGTCAGTCTCTTTCGAGACATCGCGATTCCGTACTACGCGACATATTCATCGCTCCCGGCGATCGACCACGAGCTGAACACCGAACCGCTCGTTCGGACTCCCGCGCGAGGAGTGCGTTGGACTCGCAGCGCGTACGGAATTATCGTCGCCAAGCTGGTTGGTCGACATAACTATCGCGAGCTTGTCGATGTGTATCGCGGTGTGCTGCGGAAAGCCGACGGCTTTCATCTTCCGCGCTACGAGGCGCTCGTGCAGCAACTCGAAGCCGTCGAGCCTTAGTCGTGATGTGATGATGCGTCGTCGCCGTCGCGGGCTTGTTCGGTCGCCGCTCGGCACGGGCACGCCCAGCTTTTCAGGCAACTTCGGATCGCACGCGAACGCTGCGCGGCCGATGTCTTCGGGGGCGGCCTTGTCCTTGAGCGAGGTCAGGATCGCTATCGCACGCGGCGACGATGGTCGCGATGTTCATGCCATCCATCGTGAGCTTGACCACTACGAACGGGCTACTAGAGTTCGACCGTGACGTTGCCGGAAGCCGCCGACCAAGGCCGGATCGCGCTCGTTCGCGAGCTTCTGTCCACGGGCGTAAGCGTCGGACGTTCGAAACGTCGATGGCTGTACCGCGTTGCATTTCGCATCCGCTCAAGGCTTCCGCGAGATCGTCGCCTTGCTTCTCTCGGCGGGTGCGGATCCGGCTCTTCGGGACAACGAAGGATTTACGGCGCTTCACTGGGTCGTGTTTTCAGACGATCCGGTCATCATGACACTTCTCCACGCCGAGCACCTGATCGACACCGTCACGATCGCGGGGGTGACGCCGGTCATGCAAGCTGCTTCGCATCGCGCTGCAAAAGCAATCGATTGGCTATTACAGCGCGGTGCAGGTCTCAACGCTGCTGATGACCATGGCTGGACTGCACTTCACTATGCTGCAAGCCGCGACGATGCTGATTGTGGCGTGCGCCTGCTCCGTGCCGGCGCCTCGGCGACGCTGCGTTCGACGACCGATGAAACCGCGCTGGATCTCGCCCGCCGATTCACAACGATGCCTGCGTCAGCGCGTTAACAAACTGAGAGCGAAGCTATTGATGGTGGTGATGGTGCGTCGTCGTCGTCGCGGGCTTGGTCGGATCGCCGCTCGGCACGGGCACACCGAGCTTCTCGGGCAACTTCGGATCGCACGCGAATGCGGCGCGGCCGATGTCCTCGGGCGTGGCCTTGTCCTTGAGCGAGGTCAGGATCGCTTCGGCGTCGGTTTTGTCCTTCGCGGTCGCGTCCTTCTTGTGCGTGCACAGCGCCTCCGCTTCGACCAGCTGCGCGACCGGCGTCATCGCGCCGTCTTCGCGCGACAGCGGGCCGAGCAGGTCGAGCGCGCGATCCGGATCGCCGTTCTTCAGCACGACCTTGGCCTGCATCGCGAGCGCCGGGAAGTAGCCCGAGTTGACCTTGAGCGCTTCGTCGAGCTGCTTGCCGGCGCCGGCGATGTCGCCGGTCGAGAGCAAGATGTCGGCGAGCGCGGTGCGCGTCCGGTACGACAGCGGGTTCGGCTGATCGTCGCTGACATCGGCGATCGCCTGCTCGAGCTGCGGCTGCGCGTTCTTGAAGTCGCCGATCATGTAGTAGGCCATACCGAGCGCGTGGCGGCCGATCTTGCTCTTGGTCTTGCGCGCGAGATGCTCGAGCGCATCGGCGGCGGTCTGGCGATCTTTGTCGTTCTTGTCGGTCGCCGCTTGGACCATCGTCGCCCACTGCAAGACGATCTGCGCCTCGACGTTGTCGGGCGCTTTCTTGCTGACGTCGGTCGCTTCGCTGATCGCATCCTTGTATTTGCCGAGATCGAGATCGGCATAGCCGCGGAGCAGGCTCGCGCGCACGCCGGCGAGTTTGCTCGACACGTCGAGCGCTTTCTCGGGCAAGCCCGATGCGAGCAGCAGCGACGCGTCGACGAGCATCACGACCGGATCGGGCTCGGGCTTCGTGCCCTTGCCGCCGTACCACGCGATCGGTTTGCGCGCGTTTGCGGCCTCGGCGAGCTCGCCGCGCGCGTAGTGCGCCCACGCGACGCGCGCGAGGAACCGCGGCTCGGCCGGCGGGTTCTTGCCGGCCATCGATTTGCGCAGCGTCTCGAGGCTCTGCGCGTACTCTTCGATGCCGGCATCGGCGAGCGCGAGCGCGAGGTTGCGATACGCCGACACGCGCGGGCCGAGCGGCTTGTCGAGCTTGACGTTGAGATCGTCGATCGCGTCGGTCGATTGCACCGACGACTCCGCACGCGCGAGCGACTTGCCGAGCACCGCGAGCGGATGATCTTTCGACTTCGCGAGCGCCTTGTCGTAGATCGCAAACGCCTCGTCGAGCGCGCCGTCGTCGACGAGCAAGTCGGCCTGATCGATCATCGCGACGACGAGCCCGTCGGCGCCTTCGGCGGCCTTCTTGATCTCGGCCTTGCCTGCGTTGCGCTGGCCGGCGGCGAGCAGCGCGCGACCTTTGAGCCAGCGCGCCCAGCGATCGTCGTCGTGCTTGCCGAGATACGTGTCGAGCGATTTCTGGACCTCGGCGAGCGTCGTCGATGCGGCTTCGTTCTGCGCGAGCCGCGACAGCTCGACCGCGGACTTGCCGATGACCATCTCGCGCCAGCCCGGCTCGCCGTCCTTGATGTCGCGCGCGCCTTTGAGCGCCTGATCGACGCGATCTGCATCGGTGCCGTAGAGCAGCGCTTCGAGCCCGGTCGTCTCGGCGGCGTACGCGATCGACAGCGCGTTGTTCGGATCCCGTTTCACCGCGTCGCCGAGCTTGGTGATGCCGAGCTCGAGACCCGCGAAGTCGCCGTTGACGATCGCGGCCTTCGCTTCGCGCTGCAGACCCGCGACCGCGAGCGCGTTTTGTTTCTGGCTCCACCAGTACCAGGTGCCGCCACCGCCGATGCCGAGCACGAGCACCGCGAACAAGAAGATGAACGCGCGCCGCGTCGACCGCCCCCAGCGGCGATCCGGGCGCAGATCGAAGTCGGCGTCGGGAACGCGCACGCCCGCGACGTCGAGCAAGCCGCCGGTGAGCAGCTCGTTGAGGTAGTTCTCGCCGACCGCCGCCGATTGCCGCAGCGACGCCGCCGCCGCATTCTGCGGTCGCGATTGCGCGACGATGCGCGGCCGGACGCCTTCGGGGCTCGGCACGGGCAGCGGCATCGCGCGCGCCGGCGTCTGCGGTGGCGAGTGCACGTCGCCGCCCCACAACGCCGAGCTCGGATCGGGCTCGAGCAGCGTCGGCATCGCCGCCGCGGCCATCGGCGCCGAACGCGGTGGCTGTGGCATCGCGGCCATCGGGCCCGAGCGATTCGTCGGCTTCGCCGACAGCGGCGGTGGCGCAGGTGGCGCGCTGCGAGCCGGCGGCACCGTCGGCGGATCCAGCTGCAGGCCGTAGTTGGTCTCGCCGCGCGGCGGCACCGGCGACGGGATCGGCGCCGGTGGATCCAGCGACTGATTCGCGCGCGCGCGCTTGAGCATCGCCAAGATCTGCGGCGACGTCGGATCCAGGTTCTGCGCGTGCTGGAGCACGGGCACGGCGCGCTCGTAATCTTGCCGGCGCAGCAGCACCTCGCCGAGCAGCGCGAAGCCCTGGCGGCTCGACCGATCGACTTTGACCACGCGGAGCAGCTCGCCCTGCGCTTCTTTCCATTGATGCAGCTGCGCGTACGCACGCGCGAGCATGACGCGGCCCTCGAGGCTATCCGGCGCGGCCTGGATCCCGACGTTACCGATCGCGACCGCGTCTTTGGGACGGCCTAGTGCGAGGTATGCCTCACCGAGATCGATGAACGCCGGCGACGACGGATCGCGGCGCACCAGATCGATGAGCTCCTCGATTTCTTGAGCCGTGGGCCGGCGATCAGAATCGACCATCCTCGCCGCAAGCGTAACCCAGCGGCCCGGGTCGCGGCAAACGCCGACGCAGTTATGGTGATCCGCTAGGGCGACGGACACGCGCCACGCGACGCGTAGCGCATGCGCGGGCACGTGCTCGATGCCGTCGTGGTCTTGTGGTCGCAACCGCAGAGCTGCACGCGGTTGTGTGCGCAAATTCGAGCCGCCTTGGCGCAATGGCCCGGATGCGACGCGTCGCAGCCTTCGCCTTCGCACACATTGGATGCGCAGTCGCTCGCAGCGAGACAATCTGCGCCGTCGGCGGCGAGCGCGCCGGCGTCGATCGTCGGCGGTGGCTCGGGATTCGGCGCAGGCACGATCGGCGGTGCCGGCAACGGTGCGGCGGCAGGCGGTGGCGCGGCTGGCGACGGCGCACCCGCGCTCGGCGGCGACGACGACGACGAGCACGCGGCGATGCACAGCGCGATCAGCCAATGGCGCAGCGACATGCGGCGAGCATACACTGCACGCCATGGCGAGCAGCTTCGGAACGCTGTTCCGGATCACGACGTTCGGCGAATCGCACGGCCCGGCGATCGGCGTCGTGATCGACGGCTGTCCGGCGCAGTTGCCGCTCGATCTCGCGGCGATCCAAGCCGCGCTCGATCGCCGCCGGCCAGGTCAGAGCGCGCTGGTGAGCCCGCGCCGCGAAGCCGACGCCGTCGAGATCCTGTCCGGCGTGCTCGAAGGCGTCACGCTCGGCACACCGATCGCGATGACGATCCGCAACACCGACGCGCGCGGCAAAGACTACGCGGCGCTCGAGACCGCGTATCGGCCGAGCCACGCCGACTACACGTACGACGCGAAGTACGGCGTGCGCGCCGTCGCCGGCGGCGGTCGCGCGAGCGCGCGCGAGACGGCCGCACGCGTCGCGGCCGGTGCGGTCGCCGAACAGTTGCTCGCGCGCGTCGGCGTGTCGATCGTCGCGTGGGTCGACGAGGTCGCCGACATCGCCGCGAGCGTCGACGGCGAGACGGTCACGCGCGACGCGGTCGAAGCCACGCCGATTCGCTGCGCGGATCCGATCGCCGCGGCGAAGATGATCGAGCGCGTCGAAGCCGCGCGCAAAGCCGGCGACTCGGTCGGCGGCGTGATCCGCGCGATCGCGCGCGGCGTGCCCGCCGGCTGGGGCGAGCCGGTGTTCGACAAGCTCGAAGCCGATCTCGGCAAGGCGATGCTGAGCATCCCGGCGGTCAAAGGCGTCGAGAACGGCGACGGCTTTGCCGGCACCAAGCTCGCGGGCAGCGCGCACAACGACCTGTTCTACAAGCGCGACGACGGCACGATCGGCACGCGAACGAATCGCAGCGGCGGCATACAGGGCGGCATCTCGAACGGCATGCCGATCACGCTGCGCGTCGCGTTCAAGCCGACCGCGACGATCATGCAGGCGCAGCCGACCGTCGATCGCGACGGCAACGCGACGACGCTCGAGCCGAAGGGCCGCCATGATCCGTGCGTGTTGCCCCGCGCGGTGCCGATCGTCGAGGCGATGATCGCGCTCGTGCTCGCCGATCACTATCTGCGGCAGCGCGCGGCGCGCGTCTGAACGCTCACAGCGCGCGCGTGCAGCGGCCTTCGCACGCGACGAGCTCCCAGCCGTGACGCGCGCATACGAGCCGCTCGCCGACGACGTAGCCGTCGCTGATTCGGCCGCCGTCGTGCGGGCACTCGTCGGCGACGACGACGAGCTTGCCGCTCCCGAGGCGCGCGACCGCCACTGGGCGAGCGCCATCGCGGGCCGCGATCACGCTGCCGACCGGAATTTGGCCGAGCTCGCGGAGGTCCGCACGACCGTCGTCCGGGTCGTAGCCGAGCTCGTCGAGCATGCGGGCGCGCAGCATGGGGCCACGCTACGTGGCGGCTCTGACAGCCGAAGTGCCTGCGAGACGGCCAAGTCTGGGGAATTCTTGATCTCGACGGGGGATCTCTTTACCTTCGACCAAACGTGGCGGCCGTCCTCGTCCACATCGACTTGCCACAGGGCGATCGCGGCCGCGCAGATGCGTCGTCGCTGATCGCGTTGGCGGCCGGTCGCGCGCTCGCGACCAGCTGGGGCGCCTCATTATATGCAGGCGTCATCATGGCGGCGCCGGTGCGCGAGACCGCCGCGCTCGAAGCCGAGCTCGTGCGCTGCGGCGTCGATCGGATCGTGATCGCACCGACGCTCGGCGAGCTCGCACCGCTGTGGGACTCGCTCGGCAACGCGTGGCAGAACGTGCTCGACCAGCTCCGGCCACGGCTCGTGTTGTTCGGCGCCGATGCGCCGAGCGCCGACGAGCTCGCGCCGCGAACGGCCGCGCGGATCGGCGCGCGCTTCCTGGCGCGGGCGCGCGTGATCGAAAGCGCGACGACCGCGGCGCGTGCAGGTGTGATCGACGACCCCGACGCGATCTTGCGCGACCGCGACGGTGGTACCGCGCGCATCAGCGACGGCGGCGCGGCGGTCGCGATGATCGGTCACGCGGTGAGCCGTCGCGGCGGCGATGGCCGCGTCGATGTCGTCGTGTTGCCGCCGGCCGACGGCGACATGCGCATCGAGCTCGTCGAGAGCTCGCCGATCACGTCGGCCGAGCACGCGAATGGCACGGTGATCGCGCTCGCCGACGATCTCGCGAACGATGCCGCCGCGGTCGCCGACGCGAAACGGCTCGCCGCGCTCGTCGGCGGCCGGCTGATCGCGTCGAAGGCCGGCGCGCGCAGCGCGGGTCTGGCGAAGACCGCGATCGTCGATCATTCGACGCCGCTCGCGCCGGAGCTCTGCGTCGCGATCGGGGCCACGGTGCTCGACGTCGCCGGTGCGACCAGCGTGATCAAGCTCGGTGCACAACCCGGCAAGCTCGTCGACGGCGCCCTGCCCGGCTCGCCAAAATCCGCGCTCGCCGAGCTCGTAGCGGCGCTGGAGCGCACGCCGTGACCGAGCTCAAGCACGATCCGGCGGCGCCAACCGCCGAGCTCGACAAGCCCGGGCCGCGGCCACGCGTCGCGGTCTGGCTCGGCAGCGCGGCGCCGACGCGCTCGGTGCGTTGGCTCGACGGCGCGATCAAGACCGCCGCGACGATGCCCAACGCGATCGCGATCGCGGCCGGCGATCCGGTGTGGCTCGATCTCGCCGCCGATCGCGCGACGCTACTCAACTTGCCGTGTGCCGGGATCGCGACCGAGCTCCAGCTCGACTACCTCGGCTGGGCGCAGGTCGCCGCGGCCGCCGCGCGGCAGCTCAACGTCGCGTCGCTGCTCGTCGACGAAGCGAGCCGCCCCGAGCGGTTTCCGGAGGTCGCCGCGATCGCCGAGGTCCTCGGCATCGCGCAGCTCACGCACGTCGTGCAGCTCGCGCTCGTCGACGGCGTGTTCGAGGCGACGCGCGTCGCCGGCGATCGCGTGCAGACGTTGCGCGTGCGGCCGCCGGCCGTGATCGGCCTGCGCATCGCAGAATCGCCGGTCGACGAATATCCGACGCCGCGACCGGCGACCGCGATGCAGCGGCTCGATCTCGAATTGCTCGGCCTCGATCCCGCGGTGCTCGGTCATCGCGAGCGCCGACAACCGAGCCCGGCCGAGCGCAAGACCGTCGAGCGCATCGCCGAGCATCTCGCGGTGCACGCGCGGCCGAGGTCGACGTGAGCGCGCACGTCGCGAGCCGGATGAAGCCGCTCGCGCGAGTCCGCGTGATCGCCCCCGCGGCGCCGAGGTCGACGTGAGCGCGCACGTCGCGAGCCGGGTGAAGCTGCTCGCGCGAGCCCGCGTGATCGCGCCCGCGGCGCGCGCGGCCGAGGTCGACGTCGACGTGAGCGCGCAAATCGCGAGCCGGGTGAAGCCGCTCGCGCGAGCCCGCGTGATCGCACCCGCGGCGCACGCGGCCGATGTCGACGTGAGCGCGCAAATCGCGAGCCGGGTGAAGCCGCTCGCGCGAGTCCGCGTGATCGCCCCCGCGGCGCACGCCGCCGAGGTCGACGTCGACGTGAGCGCGCACGTCGCGAGCCGGGTGAAGCCGCTCGCGCGAGCCCGCGTGATCGCGCCCGCGGCGCCGAGGTCGACGTGAGCGCGCAAATCGCGAGCCGGGTGAAGCCGCTCGCGCGAGTCCGCGTGATCGCGCCCGCGGCGCTCGGCGAGACCGCCCTCGCCGCGTTGCGCGCGCGTGGAATCACGGCGGCCGATGCCGCGACGATCGCCGATCTCGCGGACGGCGAGCAGCTCGCGTGGGCGCTCGAGACGCCGCCGTCGGCGAGCGCCGCCGCCGAGCTCGCGCCGATCTGCGCGCGCGCCGCCGAGGCCGGCCGTCCCGTGTGCATGCTCGCGCCACCACCGCGCGGCAGTGGCCGCGGCGCGATCGAGCACGCGGCCGCGCTCGCGTATCTGCGCGCGCACGGCGCCGCGATCGGTCACGACGTCGACGCGTGGCTCGAGGCGATCGCGATGCTCGCGCGCATCGGCATGCCGGCCGGACCGCGCGTCGCGATCATCGCGCCGCCCGGCTCGTGGCTGCACGCGCAGGCGATCGAGCTCGCCGCCGAAGCCGACGCCGCCGGTGTACGCGCGCCGCAGCTCGGCGCCGACAAGCCGACCGACGTCGTGCTTTACGACGCGGCGATGGATGGCGCCGGCGAGGCGACGCACGCGCTGCACGTTCCGGTGGTCGCGCGTGCCGAGCTCGCCGACGGCGACGATCGCTCGCTGTTCGGCCTGCGCGCGGCGCTCGGCGCATGCGATCTGCTCGGTCGCGCCGCAGAACGCATCGCGGCAGGCGTCGGTGCCGCGCCTGCGAGTGCCGGCGCGGAGCTGCGCACCGACGAGCGGCTCGCCGATCGCGTCGCCAAGCTCGTCGCCGGCAGCCGCGTCGGCGATCACGAAACGAAGGCGTTGCTCGCGGGCTACGGCGTCGCGATCACGCGGCAGGCCGTCGCGATGACGCCGTCGAGCGCAGTGCAGAAGGCGCGACGCGCGGGATTTCCCGTCGAGCTCAAGCCGTGGGGCCACGACGTGCCGAGCGAGCCCGACGGTTGTCCGGTGATCAAGAACGTCACCAGCGATGCGCTCGTGCGGCGCGCGTTCACGCAGGTGCTCGCGGCGGCCGGGCGCGCACCGAATCAGCCGGAGAGCGCGGTGATCGTGCGCGAGACGCCGCCGCTCGGCCGCGACGTCGCCGTGCAGTTCGTCCGCATCCCCGCGCTTGGCTGGACCGTCGTCGTCGAGACCGGGTCGACCGTCGTCGCCGCGCCCGCGCCGTTGCGAATCGCCGATGCGACGGCGCTCGCCGCCAGTCTCGTCGCATCGCGCGCGGCCGACGCTGAACCCGATCGTGCCGGGCTCGCAAACATCCTGCGCCGTGCCTCGCATCTCGTCGTCGATCTCGACGCGCGCCTGGTCCGTCTCGAGCTGCCGCGGGTCGTCGTCGGCGGGCGCGGCTCGAAGACCGTCGTCGCGGACGCATTCGCGCTTCTAGGGACGTAGTCCATTAGCTCAACTTCGTCCGCGTAACGCGCCGAAATCATGGAGCGCGCGAGGGACGGATCCACTAGCAACTCGATTGCATTTGCCTCGAGCAACCGCGTCTGTGCTGGCTCGCTTTAGTGCGTCCCTCGGCGCATCAACGATCACGCGAGGTTACCGGGTCGAAGTTGAGCTAATGGACTACGTCCCTAGCTCGAGGGCGAGCGAGCGCGCGCGTTCGAGCAGCACGTCTTTGCGGTTCAGCGCGGGCTCGTCGAGCACGACGGTGAGCAGCAAGTCGAGGATCTGGCCGACGAGAGGACCGGGCTTGAGACTGACCTCGCCGAGCAGATCTTTGCCGCCGATCGCGAGATCAGCGATCGCGAGCGGCTCGCGCGCGGCAAGCACACGACGCGCTTCGGTGACGAGCTGCAGATTCGACGATGACGACGACGACGACGACGACGACGACGACGACGACGACGACGACGTCGTCGCCCACAGCTCGATCGCGAGCGGGCGCAGCTTGGCGTCGAGCTCGCGGAGTAGCCGGCGCACCTCGGCTGGATTCCACGGCGCCCACGCGGCTGCGTGCGCGGCACCGACGAGCACCGCCGCCGCATCGGCCTCGGCGTTCGAGAACTTGAGCGCCTTCGCGATCGCACCGACCCGGTTCACCACGTCGCGATCGACGTGCCGCGCGCTGACCTCGTCGACAACGCTTCGCGCGAGCGGCACGAACATCGCGGCGAGTCGCACGTCGTGCGGCGCGCGATCGATCCGCGCGGCCCAGTCGTCGCCGACCTGCAACGCCGGCACGATCGTCGCGATGATGCCGGTCCGCAGCGACGGCACGAGCCCGCGCGACGGCTCGCGCGCGGCGAGCAGCTTGCGTAGCTCGTCGGAGACGCGCTCGCGCGAGACCTTCGCGAGCGACGGCAGCGCCGCGCCGATCGCGGCTTCGGTCGCGGGATCGATCGCGAACTCGAGCTTGGCGGCGAAGCGCACGACGCGCATCACGCGCAGACCATCTTCGGTGAACCTCGCGACGGGATCGCCGACGGCGCGCAATCGCCGCGCGTCGAGATCGGCGCGGCCGCCGAACGGATCGATCAGTCGCGCGTTCGCGGGGTCGTACGCGATCGCATTGACCACGAGGTCGCGCCGCGCGAGATCCTCGACGAGCGGCACGCCGAACGTCACGTGATCGGGCCGGCGTGCGTCGCTGTACGCGCCTTCGCCGCGAAACGTCGTGACCTCGACGTGCGACTCGACGCCCTTGCCCGTCACCACGGTCACCGTGCCGTGCTGCAAGCCGGTCGGGATCGTGTGGCGAAACAGCGCGAGCACTTGATCGGGATGTGCGCTCGTCGCGACGTCCCAATCGCCGGGCGCGCGATCGAGCAGCGCGTCGCGCACCGCGCCGCCGACCGTCACCGCTTCGTGGCCCGCGCGATTCAAGTTCGCGCACACCTCGACCACGTTCGCCGGCACGGCCGCGGCCAGCTTGGCCAGCGCGTCGTCGTCGGTCATCGCGGCACGCTCGGTGCGATCGCGGTGTCGTCGACGACCGCGTGATCGCCGTAGAACGCGTCGAGGATCGCCTCGGCGCGCTGGCGCACGCGCGCATAGCTCGCCGCGAACGCCAGCGTCTCGCGCACGCACGCGAGCAGCGGACACTTCACCATCCAGTGCGCATCGAACAGGCCCTGATCGACGGCGTAGCCGACGAGCATGTTGCACGTCGCGACGTCATGCGCGAACCCGGCGGCTTCCGCGGCGAGCTGCGTCGCGATGTTACGGCGGCGCACGTTCGTCGCCGTCGACAACCCGAACGCGACGAGCGTGTCGCGGTGCGATGGCCACGCGCCGTCGAGAAACGTCGCGATCAACGCATCGACGACGTGGCGCTCGAACAAGCGATAGTCGGGCTGCTCGCGCAGCGCGATCGTCGCCGACGGATCGCCGCGCCACCAGCCGAAGCGTGCGCGCAAGAGCGTTCGACGCGCGCCGTGCATCGCGCCGAGATCAGCGACGAGCGCGTCGTGCTCGTCCCAGCGCTGCTCGAGCGCGTACGCGCGCGCGATGTCCCAGCGCGTGCGGATCGAGCTCGTCAACGCGAGCGCGCTCGCGATCGATTCCTCGAGCCGCGCGAGCCCGAGCTCGACGTAGCCCGACTCGAGCAACAAGCGGCCGAGATACTCGTGAGCCTCGCCGACATACGGCGACCTCGCGATCGCGCGGCGATAGTGCGACGCCGATGCGACGGCGTCGCCGCCGTGCAGCTCGACGTGGCCCATCGCGACGTGCGATTCCGCGAGCTCGGGAGCCATCGCGAGCGCACTACGCGCGAGCTCGGCGGCACGCGTCAGCTCGCTCGGATCGGCGTTCGCGGCAAAGAACGCGAAGCGCACGTGGGCGTTCGCGAGCGTGGCGGCGATCCGCGCGTCGTTCGGCGCGAGCAGCTGCGCGCGCTCGAGCAACTGCACGACGTCGGGCTGCTGATCGAAGTCGCGCGCGAGCAAGTAGCGCGCGCGCAGCAACATCTCGTCGATCGGCGTGGTCGCGACCGGCGGTCGCGCGGCCGCCAGGATCGCCTCGGCGGCGGCGCGTGCACTCGTCGCGATCTGATCGGCGCCGAGCGGCAGCACGAGCGCGAGCGCGACCGGGCCGCGGATCTCGACCGCGAGCTGAGCGCCGGCCGCAAAATCGACGACGATTCCGGACGGCGCGTTCGGCGCCGACGCGCGCGTCACGACGCGCAAGCCCGGCTGCTTGCCGAGCATCATCGCGACGCTCTCGTGCACCGCTTGCGCGAGATGCAGGCGCGCGTCGTCGCCGCGCGGCTGGATCAGCACGATCGTGATGCCGTCGTCGGTATGCACGACCGGCGGCGGCACCGTCGATCGTCGTTTCGCAGCCCACGGCTCGAGCGCGCGGCGCAACTCGCGCGCGGTCTGATAGCGCGCGGTCAGCTCGCGCTCGGTCGCCTTCGCGATCACGCGCGCGAGCTCGGCCGGAACCTCGTCGGGGCCGGGGCTGACGCGATCGAGCTCGAGCTTCTCGGCCAGGATCTGGATCGCCGTGCCGGTGAACGCGTGGCGGCCGGTCAGCGCTTCGTAGAGCACGATGCCGACGGAGTACACGTCGGACGCCGGCGTGGCGGGCTCGCCGCACGCTTGCTCGGGCGACATGTACGCCGGCGTGCCCGACGCTTCGCCGCCGCTCGCGAGCATCGCGGCGACGCCGAAATCGGCGACGACGACGCGACCGTCGCGGGCGAGCAGCACGTTGTCGGGCTTGATGTCGCGGTGGATCACGTTCGCTTCGTGCGCGGCCGCGAGCCCGTCGAGCAAGCCGCACGCGATCGACACGGCCTCGGCGACCGGCAACTTATGAAAGCGGCGCAAGCGCTCGGTCAGCGACTCGCCCTCGACGAGCTCCATCGTGCAGAACATCACGCCGTCGCCGAAACCGAGCTCGAACGTGCGTGCGACGTTGCCGTGCGTGACGCGGCGCGCGAGCTTGACCTCGGAGCGGAACCGCTCGAGCGCCGACGGATCGCGCGCGACCTCGCTGCGGATCACCTTGAGCGCGACGACCTCGTCGAGCTCGCGATCGCGCGCGCGATACACCGCGCCCATGCCGCCGATGCCGAGCAACGCGAGCACGTCGTAACGGTCGGCGAGCATCCGCCCGACGAAGGGATCGTCGCTCATGCTCAGCTCTGGGTCTGCGCCGCGCCGCGCAGCCGCGAGAAGATATCCTGCGCGCGACCGCGCAGCTTCTGCGCGTCGGCGGCCTGGCCCGCGCGCTCCTTGATGTTCGCGAGCCCTTGAAACGCGCGCGCGAGCTCGACCTCGTGCTTGACCGCGGAGAGGATGTCGATCGCGCGGCGAAAATCGTCTTCGGCTTGCTGCACGTGGCCGAGCGCGACCGCGACCTCGGCTTTGACGCGATAGCCGCAGCCGACGTGGACGCGCAGGCCCGCCGATTGGCTCACCGCGACCGCGGCGTGCGCTTCGACGTCGGCGGCTTCGAGGTTGCCGAGCTGCAACTGCACTTCGGCGAGCCGCTGGTGCGTGACTGCGAGCGCGACGCGATCGCCGAGCGTCGCGGCGAGCGCCTTCGCGTCGGCGAGATCTTTCACGGCTTCGCCGCCGCGGCCCATCGCGCCTTTGACCTCGCCGGTGCGCGACAGCACGTCGGCGATCGCGAGCTTGTCGCCGACTTGCTGAGCGAGCGTGCGCGCCTCGTCGAGCAACTCGAGCGCTTGTTCGTGCGCGCCGTCCTCGGCGTAGACGCCGCCGAGATCGCATAGCGACTGCACGATGCCGACGAGATCGCCGATGTCGCGGCGCAGATCCAGCGCTTCGCGAAACTGCGCGATCGCCGCCTTGAAGTTGCCGCTGTCGTGATGGACGCGGCCGATGTTCGCGAGCGACAGCGCGATCGATCGGCGATCGCCGAGCGCGCGCCGGATCGTCAGTGCCTGGCGATGAAAATCGAGCGCCTGCGAGTAGCCGCCGCGCAGCCAGTGCACGCGGCCCATGTCGTCGAGCGTCGACGCGATGCCGCGGTCATCGCGCGAGCGCTCGAACAGCTCGTGCGCGCGCCGCAAGTGCTCCATCGCGAGGTCGTACTTGCCGAGGCGGCGCAGGCCGCGCGCGAGCCGGCTGTACGCGGCGCCGGCCTTGTTGAAGTTGTCGTAGCGCCAGGCGAGCTGCAGCATCTCGTCGAAGAACGTCGCGGCCTCGTCGAGCGCGCCGTTGTGGCCCATCTGCTCGACGACGTCGCCGAGGTTGTGCAGCGCATCCATGCGCGCGGGCGCGTCGGCTTGGCCGAGCATCGCGAGGCCGCGCTCGTAGAGCTTGCGCGCTTCTTCGGGCGAGTAGCGTGCGCGTGCGCGATCGCCGCCTTGCAAGTAGCAGCGCGCCGCGCGCCGTGCATCACCGCCGCGCTCGTACAGCGTCGCCAAGAACTCGAGCTGCTCGTCGCGCAGCGTCGACAGCTTCGCTTCGAGCCACTGCGCGGCCGCCAGATAATAGCGCTTGAGCTTGCCGCTCTCGGTCGACCGCGCGATCAGCTCGCGCTCGAGGTTGTGCTTGAACACGATCTCGACGTCGCCGGGAATGCTCGAGTCTTCACCGTCGAGCAAGAGCAAGTAATCGCGCTCCGCCAACATCGCGAGCAAGTCGCCGATGCGGCGGCGAACATCTTCGCCTTCGCCCCACTCGAGCTCGAGCGCGGTCGGCGGCTTGTGCGGCGATTGTTGCTCGAGCCGGGTCAGCGCGATCACGGCCGAGATCCAGAACACGTTGCCGAACACCGCCGCTTTTTCGAGCAGGTCGCGCTCTTCGGGCTCGAGCGCGGCGATGCGCGCTTCGATCGCTTCTTCGATCGTGATCGGCAGCTCGGTGTCGGCGGCTTTGTCGGCATCGATGCGCCACGGCATGTGCGACGTATCGATCGTGCCGTTGTCGAGAAACAGCCGGACGAGCTGCTCGAGAAACGCCGGATTGCCGCCGGTCATCTCGACCGCAGCCTGCGTCGTGTCCTCCGGAACGTCGGCGCAGCGCGACAACAGATTCGCGAACATCTTCTCGGCGTCGTCGGGCTCGAGGTTGCGCAGATCGATCCGCGTGTGATCGACCGCGCCGTCGCCCCAGCCGCCGGATCGCACGAGCATCTCGGGCCGCGCCGCGGTGAGCAACACGACGGGCGAGCCCGAAAGGTTCGACGACAGATCGGCGAGCAGCGACAGCGTCTCGTCGTCGGCCCACTGCAGATCATCGAGCACGAGCACGAGCGGGCTCGCGACCGCATCGAGCTCGATGAACCGGCGCAGCGCCGTACGCGCGAGCGACGTGTGCTGTTGCGCGTTCTCGGTCACTGCGCGCAAGAACGGCGTCGCCGCGACGTCGATGCCGACGAAGCCGCCCAAGAAATACAGGATCTCGCCGACCTGATCGGCGGCCATCACCGTCTTGATCTCGTGCGTGAAGCGCATGCGCGAGGTGTCGTCGGGATGCGGCGTGAGCTCGAACCGGCTGCGCAGCAGCGTCGTGATCGCGGCGAACCGCGCGAGTTTGCCGCTGGGATCGCGCTCGGCGGAGCCATGAAACACACGCGGCTGCACGGTCGAGCGCGTCTGCGCGCGCTTGGTCGGTTGCTCGCGCAGCTCGCCGATCAATTCATTGATCAGGCGCGTCTTGCCGGTGCCTTGATTGCCGACGATCGTCACCAGCTGCGGCGCTTGAAAATCGATCGCGCGCGCGATGACCTCGTGCAAGCTCGCGAGCGCGTCGGCTCGCCCCACGAGCGCGCTGCGCACGACGCGCGGTGGCTCGACCTCGGTATCGATCCGCACCATGCTGCGCGGTCGCGATCCATCGTCGTCGCGCCGCTGCGCCGCGCGCGGGATCGGTGGTGGCGTTGTTTTCACCACACCGGTGCCCTTGAACGGCGTCGCTACCGATGCCGGACGACCTGAGCCCGGAGGACGCGACGCACCATCTGTCACCGACGTGAAGGTTATCAGATCGGCACATTCGAGACATGCGACCGATCGCGGGTGTATCGTTTGTTGGGATGGGCAACCACTGGGCTTTTGGAGCCTGCTGCGTGCTTGCGCTCGCGTCGGGCTGTCCGACGGTGGATCTCGGAGATCCGCCGGCCGACATCGGCCTGTGCAACCCGGCGATGGGCCTGCCGTACTTCACGTCGCAGGTCGAGCCCAACTACTTCAAGCTCACGGACACCGTGAACGGCTGCGCGCGCAGCACGTCGTGCCACAACGGCCAGAACGGCCTGACCCTCGATCCGACGGGCTCGGACCAGGAGAATTATCGGATCTCGCAGGGCTACTTGAACTGCGGCGATGCAACCGCGAGCGAGCTGCTCACCAAACCGCTTGCCGGGATCGACGGTCACGGCGGCGGCGATTTGTTCACCACGGCCGACCCGCAGTACATGATCTTCCTGAACTGGTTCGCGACCAACTGAGATGAAATCGATCTGCGTCGCGATCCTTTTGCTGCTCGTGTGGGCCGGCTCGGCGCACGCCGACGCGTACCTGCGCGTGATCGCGCAGAAGACACCGATCCATTCGGGGCCCGGTCCCGGCTATCGCACCGTCGGTTACGGCGAGCGCAATCAAGTCTTCCAGGTGCTCGAGCGCGGCACGAACGGCTACTGGTTCAAGATCGAGCTCGAAGACGGCACGACCGGCTGGATCGTCGGCGATGCCGCCTATCCGTTCGAGGTCGGCCCCGACGATGAAGCCGGCGTGTTCACGCGCATGGGCCGCGCGATCAAGGGCGCGATCTTGGGCCCGTCGGCAGTGCCGTACGCGAACGTCGGCATCTCGTTTTCCGGCGGCATCCTGCAGAACGAAGGCGTCTTCATGTTCCGGCCGTCGTGGCTGATCGATCCGTACTGGGCGCTCGAAGGCTTCGCGGCGTTGTCGCCGCGCGCTGAAAAAGACGTCTATATGGCCGGCGCCGCGTTCGTGTTGCGGCTCGTACCGGGCGCGGTGATCTGCCCGTACACGACGCTCGACCTCGGCTGGGCGCACATCTCGCCGAAGGCCGACAACTTCGTCGACCCGCGCGAGAACGACATGGCGCTCGGCGCCGGTGGCGGGCTCGAGATCACGCTGAAGAAGCAGATCACGGTTCGCCTCGAAGCACTCGAGTGGTCGCTATTCACGGCGAACCACGCGAACAATAGTCAGGAGTACACCGGTGGCCTCGCGATCTTCTTCTAGGAGCATGCGCATGACGATGGTGAAAGCGCTCGCGTTCGTCACTCTGTGCTCGGTCGCCACCGGCTGCGGCCGATTTGCGGTGCGTGCATCGGAGAAGGAATTTCTCGCCGATCGCTCGATGGTGTTCGACGCCGATACGCAGCAGGTCGCAGCCGATGACCACGTGATCAGCGAGCGCGAAGGTGCGGCCGGCGGTCACGGCGCCGGCGGCGGAGGCTGTGGTTGCAACTAGCTCGCGTCATAGCGTTTGCGTTACTCGCGCTCGCGGCCCGCACCGCGTTCGCGGACGATCACGCCGAAATCTCGACCGAGCTGTTCGAAGAAAAGCGCGCCGGCGATAAGGGCGGACTGCAAGTCATTCACCCGGAAGCCGACGTCGGCCAGGATCTCGGCTCGCACGTCGACGTCGATCTCGGCTACTCGGCCGACGCCGTCTCGGGCGCGACGTCGCCGGTCTATCAGGTCGACGCGGT
>DASXEF010000348.1:0-4774 GCA_036490255.1 Kofleriaceae bacterium | reverse complement strand
GTTGTACGGCACCGTCCAGATGTCGCCGTTCGTCACGGTCACGCCGCTGCTCACGGCCGGTGCGCTGACGTAGAGGATCGTATCGCTCGTGTGCGCGAACGATGCGCTCGCCGCATGGTTCGCGTCGCCGGTGCGCGTGATGTAGCCGGTGCCAGTCGCGGTCGACGTCGCTTCGAGATCGGTCCACATGATCTCGAAGGCGCCGTTGCTCGTCACGCCGTCGGTCGGATACATGTTGATCGCGACGTGATCGCCGGTCTGCCAGTGGTTCTTCGAGAACTGCGGCGCCTCTTGATTCACGCGCTGCATCAGCGTCATCGCCGCCGCGGAGATGAACGGCGGCTTCGTGTGCATGCCGTCGGAGCTCATCAGGCCGAGCATCGCCGGATCGCCGTTGCCCGCGTTGTCGGTCGCCGAGTACGCGACGTACGTGCCGTCGGGCGTCGACGAGTGACAGCCGATGCACAGCGTGCCCGAGCCGTCGTCGCTCGGCGACGCGACGGTCACGACGCTCTCGTCGCCGATGTGAAAGCCGCGGAAGCCGGTGCCGTTGCTCGTCGTCCAGTAGACGATCGCACCCGGCGCGCTGACCGACGCGATCTGGATGTCGCCCGACGTGCCGATCTCGGGACCGCTGGTCAGCATCGACGAGCCGTCGTAGGTCGCGCCGCGGATCGTCACCGTGATCGGCTGCTCGACGATGTGCGCAGACAGCGCGTTCCAGATATCCGCCGGCATCGTCCACGTCGTCGTTGCGGTGTAGACAACGAGCGCGTTGACCTCGTTGGCAGCGGTGACGCGAATCTCGAACAGATTCTCCGAGCCCGTGGCGGCCCACGAGAAGCGCGGCCGCAGACAGTTCTGCGGATACAACGTGCCGACCTCGGGCTCGTACATGCACGGGCCGCCGCTCGCCGAGCCGGTGCCGGGCGCGCCGAACAGCGATCCGGAATTCGATGGCGCGGTCGGATCGATGATCGGCGATGCCGGAAAATCTGGATACGGTCCGGCGAACGCATCGACGCCGCCGTCATTGCCGGCGTCGCCGACAGTTCCGGAATGTTTTGGCGAGCACGCGACGACAAGCGCGATCAACAACCACGAACGCATGCGACCAGCTTACGCAAGCGGCGCGTCCGGAGCATCGGCGCTGGTATGCGACTTGTAAGTGTGTACTGAGATGCCCGAGCCCGTTCAGATTTGGGCGCCGGCTGCCAAGACCGTGGCAGTGGCGCTCGGTGCCGAGCGCGTGAGCATGCAGCCATGCGGCGAAGGGCGCTGGCAGGGCCCGTCCATCGCAATCGGCACGGACTACGGGATCAGCCTCGACGGTGGTCCGCCGCGCCCCGATCCGCGGTCGCGTTGGCAACCGAACGGCGTCCATGGCGTTTCGCGCATGATCGAGCGCGGCACCCTCGGCACCGGCGTGCGCGGCTTTACGGCACGGCCGTGGTCCGAAGCGATCGTCTACGAGCTGCACGTCGGCACGTTCTCGCCCGAAGGCACGTTCGCCGGCGCGATCCAGCGCCTCGATCATTTGCACGGCCTTGGCGTGACGCACGTCGAGCTCATGCCGGTCGCGCAATTTCCCGGCGTGTTCGGCTGGGGCTACGACGGCGTCGACGAGTTCGCGGCGCACGACGCGTACGGCGGCCCGAGCGGCTTGCACGCATTCGTGCACGCGTGCCACGAGCGCGATCTCGCGGTGATCATCGACGTCGTGCACAACCACGTCGGGCCCGACGGCAACTATCTCGATCAGTTCGGGCCGTTTCACTCGAACAAGCACAAAACGCCGTGGGGGCCCGGGATCAACTTCGACGACGCCGGCTCGCGTGAAGTGCGCCGCTTCTTCATCGATAGCGCGCTCGCGTGGCTCGAGGACTATCACGTCGATGGCTTGCGACTCGATGCGGTGCACGCGATCGTCGATACCAGTCCGACGCACTTCATCCGCGAGCTCACCGATGCCGTGCGCGATCTCGAGCGCCGGCTCGGTCGCGAGCTCGTCGTGATCGCCGAGTACGACGCCCACGATCCGACCGTGGTCGCCGACGACGGCTGGCGCTGCCGCGCGCACTGGAACGACGACTTTCACCACGCGCTGCACGCCAAGCTCACCGGCGAGCGCAGCGGTTACTACGCTGACTTTGCCGATCCCGCCGCTCTCGCGCACGTGATCCGCGACGGTTACTGGCTCGACGGCCGGGTGTCGCCGTTTCGCGGCGGCCCACACGGCCATCCGTACGGCGAGCTACCGCGCGATCGCCTCGTCGCGTACGCGCAGTCGCACGACCAAGTCGGCAACCGCGCGAACGGCGAGCGGCTCGTTCACCTCGCCGGTCAGGCGCGCGCGAAGCTCGCCGCCGCGGTCATGATGATGTCGCCGATGGTGCCGATGCTGTTTCAAGGCGAAGAATGGGCGGCGTCGACGCCGTTCGTCTTCTTCTGCGACTTCACGTCGGCCGATCTGCGCAAGGCCGTACGTGAAGGTCGCGTCGCCGAGCACGGTGCAGCCGATGCGTTCGATCCGTGTGCCGCCGAAACCCGCGACGCGAGCTCGCTCGTGTGGTCGGAGCGCGGTGCGCCCGCACACGCCGAGATGCTCGCGTGGTATCGCGCGTTGATCGCGGCGCGGCGCGGCCATCCCGAGCTGCACGCGGCGTCGCCGAGCAGCACGATCGTCGAGCAAACCGACGACGTGTTGCGCATCGACCGCGGGCCGTTCGCGCTCGTGGTCAATTTTGCGGACGTGCCGGCACACGCAGCGCTCGGCAACGTCGTGCTCGCATCGTGCTCGCTCGCGAGCTCGAACGAGCTGCCGCCACTCGCCTGCGCGTTGGTCCGATCGTGAACATCCTCGTCGTTTCGCCTCATGGTCGCGGCACACCGGCAACCGGCGTGATCGCGACGGTTCCGTCCATCGCCGACGCGATCGCGAAAGCGCGCGAGCTCGGCTACGCGCTCGACGCCGCCGTGATCGATACGGCGCTCGACGGCGCCGCGTTCCACGCCGCGTGCCCGAGCGTGCCCGTCGTCGCGCTCGATGCCGCAAGCGAGCCGATTGCGGTCGAGCTCGCGGTCACCCGCGCGCGGCTCACCGATCTCGAGCACATGCTCGCCGGCATGCTCGGCCACGACGTTCGCACGCCGCTGCACGCGATCACGCTCGGCTGTGATCTGCTCGACGCGCGCGCTCCCGAGGCCGCGCCTGCGATCGATCGCGTCCGCCGCGCGGCAAGGCGCACGAGCACGATCGTCGACGATCTGCTCGACGCCGCGCAGCTACGGCTCGGCGGTGAGCTCGCGATGACGTACGAGCACATCGATCTCGCGACGCTGGTCGACGGCATCGTCGCCGATCAGCGCGCGGCGCAACCCAAACGGCCGATCGAGCTCGTGCGGCCCGCGGCGCTCGACGTCCGCGCCGACGCGATACGGCTCGAGCGCGCGATCGATCACGCCGTCGGCTACGTCGCGCATCACGCGACCGGTGCGCGCGTCAGCGTCGAGCTCGATCGCGATCGCGCGATCGTGACCGCGAGCTCCGACGGCCCGCTGGCCGAGCTGCGCGCGAACAGCAGCGTCGCGATCGGTTTCGCGGTCGCCGATGCGGTGTTGCGCGCGCACGACGGCACGCTCGCGATCGAGCGCGATGACGCGGCGGTGCGCATCGTGCTGTCGTGCTCGTAGTCCGATTCCTCGTCGGCGGCGTCGCGGTCTTGCTGTTCTCGGCGGCCGGCGAATGCTTCGAGCCCGAGACGTTCGGCGGCTTGTTCGGCGCGGCGCCATCGGTCGCGGTCGCGACGCTCGGCATCGCGTTCGTCCAGGCCGGCGCACGCGGCGCGGCGCGCGATGCACGGTGGATGCTGCTCGCGTGTGTCGCGATGTTCGCGTACACATGCGCGTGCATCGCGGTGTGCCGGCAACGCCGCGTGGCCGTCGGCCTCGGTGCGTTCGCGGCGTGGATCGTGTGGCTCGCCGTCGCGATCGCGCTGCACGGAATCGTCGCGTGAAGTTCGAGCCGGCGCACTTGCGCGAGATCGCCGTGTGGGAATACGCGGTGCGATTCGCGTTCGGCGGTGCGCTGTGCGTGCTCACCGGGATCGTCGGCGAGCACTGGGCGACGTACGCAGGCATGCTGATGGCGTTTCCGGCGATCCTGCCGGCGAGCCTGACGCTCGTGAAAAAGCACGACGGCCGCGAGCGCGCCGAGCAAGACGCGCGCGGCGGTCGCATCGGCGTGCTCGGGCTGGCGGCGTTCGCGGCGGTCGTCGCGATCACGGCGGGCGAGTTGCCGGCGCCGCTCGTGCTCGCGCTGGCGATCGTCGCGTGGGCAGTCGTCGCGATGGGCGCGTGGTTCGTGTTGACGAATCGCGGGTAAGGCGAGACGCGGGACGGTGTCGTCGACGCGGCCGATCGCGGCCGGTGCGATCCGGCGCCGGTCGCTTGCGGGGGCGAGGAGCAGATGACGCAGCGATGCTCGCGTCGTGCAGCAACGCGCGTGCACCAAGCGATCGCGCGCTCGCGACTGCCGGATGCCGCGAACGATCGGCACGCCGGGATGAACCCTCGATCGCTACCGATCGAGATGGCACGGCTCGCGGTGTGCCAACCGATGTGCAGCCGGAGATATCGGTGAGCGGACGTACCAAGCTGTCAGGCATGTCGCAGCGCGATCCGGGCCCATCGTTCTTGGTCTTGACAATTAGTGCGCATTTCTTACAATACCGAAATGCGGCAACTCACGCTCGACTCCGCTCGCAAGCCACGT
>DASXEF010000339.1:0-2688 GCA_036490255.1 Kofleriaceae bacterium | reverse complement strand
GTCGCGAACTGCACCTTTTGCTGCATGCCCTTCGACAGGTCCTGCACCTTGTTCTTGAGCCAATCGGCGAGCCCGAGCCGCACGAGCCATTTGTCGGCGCGCGTGCTCGCTTCGCTGCCCGACAGGCCGCGCAGCTCGCCCATGAAGCTGACCATGTCGTGCACGCGCATCTTCGGATACAAGCCGCGTTCTTCGGGCAGGTAACCGATGTGGCGTGCCGCCGACGAGCCCGGCGCATGATCGCCGAGGATGCGAATCTCACCGCCGTCGGGCGCGATGATGTCGTTGATCATTCGCAGCATCGTCGACTTGCCGGCGCCGTTCGGACCGAGGATTCCGAACACGACACCGCGCGGCACTTCGAACGAAACGCCGTCGACCGCGGTGTGGTTGCCAAAGCGTTTGACAATGCCGGTAACCGAGAGCGCGCTGGTCATGGACAGCTACACGTATACACGAACGTATCGGCTCGCAACGCGATGTCGCAGGCGTCGCACGCGTCGCAGCGACGATGTTTTACGCGGCTTCGAGGATCACGCGCTCGAGCACGGCCATGCGTACGGCGACGCCCCAGCTGACTTGCTGCAAGATCACCGCACGTGGTCCGTCGGCGACCTGCGGCGACACTTCGACGCCGCGATTGATCGGCCCGGGATGCAGCACGATCGCATCGGGCTTCGCATACGCGAGCGTTCGCTCGGATAATCCGAACGTGCGCGACAGCTCGCGCGTATTCGGAAACCGCGGCGCTTCGCCGTCGAAGCGCTCGTGCTGGACGCGCAGCATCATCACGACGTCGGCGCCTTCGAGGCCGTCTTCGAGCCGCGTGCACACGCGGACGCGTTCGCGCGTCAGATCGCCGCCGATCTCTTCGATGCCGCGCGGGATCAGCGTCAACGGCGCGACGACGCGAACCCGTGCGCCGAGCTTCGCCAGACACAAGATGTTCGAGCGCGCGACGCGCGAGTGCGCGATGTCGCCGACGATCGCGACTTCGAGCCCGGCCATCGCCTGCTTGTGGCGGCGGATCGTCGCCGCATCGAGCAGCGCTTGCGTCGGATGCTCGTGCTGGCCGTCGCCCGCATTGATGACCGCGAAATTCGATCCGCGCGCGAGCATCGCCGCGGCGCCGCCGAACGCGTGGCGCACGACGACGCAATCCGGGTGCATCGCGCCCAAGTTGCGGCCGGTATCGAGCAGCGTCTCGCCCTTCGTCGTCGACGACGACGTGCCCGAAATGTTGATCGCCTCGGCGGACAGCCGCTTGGCGGCGAGCTCGAACGACGTGCGCGTGCGCGTCGAATTTTCGAACATCACGATCATCACCGTGCGACCGCGCAGCGACGTCAGCTTCTTGATCGGCTCGTCGGCGAACGACCAATAGCGGTCCGCGTGATCGAGGATTTGCACGATCTCCGCGGCATCGAGATCCGCGATGCTGACGAGGTGGCGCGGCACGACGCAGATATATCAGAGATGTTATCGTGGCGTCGTGCCCGAAGATCGCATGGCCAGACTGGGCCAGGTCATCGGAGATCGCTTTCGGATCGACGGCGCGATCGGCCGCGGCGCGATGGCCGAGGTCTATCGCGCGCTCGATCTGCAGACGTCGGCGTACGTCGCGCTGAAGATCCTGCGGCACACGGCGGTCGAGGATTCGGTCTCGCTCGCGCGATTCGCGCGCGAAGCCGAGGTCCAGGCGAAGCTGCGCCATCGCAACGTCGCCGCGCTGCTCGCGACCGGCGTCACCGACAAGCACGAGCCCTATCTCGCGCTCGAGCTCTTGCGCGGCAAGTCGCTGCGCAGCGTGCTCAAAGCCGAAGGGCACATTCCGGCGCGGCGCGCCGCGAGCTATGCGTTTCAAGCGCTGCACGGGCTCGCCGCCGTGCACGCGGCCGGCGTGCTGCATCGCGATCTCAAGCCCGCGAACATCATGCTCGAGCCCTCGCCCGGTCCGGTCGAGCGCGTCGTGCTGATCGATTTCGGCTTCGCGACGTTCGAAGGCAGCGCGAAGCTCACGCTGCAAGGCACCGTCGTCGGCTCGCTGACGTACATCGCGCCCGAGCGGTTGCGCGGCGAGCCCACCGATCAACGCGCCGATCTCTACGCGATCGGCGTGATCCTGTTCGAGCTGCTCGCCGGTCGCCCGCCGTTCACCGCCGACGACGACTTCGATCTGATCGCGCAGCACCTCGACATCGATCCACCGCATCTCGCATCACCGCTCGACGCCGTGATCGCGCGCGCGTTGCACAAGCAGCCGGCCGAGCGTTACGCCGATGCCCTCGAGATGGCCGCGGGGCTCGAGCTTGCCGCGCAGCAGCTCTCCGACTAGGCGCGGATTCGATTCCACTCGACGCCGAGACTACGCTCGGCGATGAAGCGCTCGAGCACGGCGCGGTCGAGCGATTCGCCCGAGACCTCGAGCATCGAGCGGATGTCCCGCACGTGCTTCTCCGAGCGGCCTTCGCGAAAGTACTCGAGCTTGCGCACGATCACGTATTCGATCGGCGCGACGTACATCGGTGTGTCATCGACGACGACGCGTTGGCGATGTGCGAGTGCCCACGCGTGGAGCTCGTCGAACGCGATGTAGATATCCGCCTTGAAGCCGGTCGTATGGTGGATCAAGTTGCAGTGACCGCGATGACCGCGACGGACCTCGATCGCGAGCACGTCCTCAGGAGG
>DASXEF010000304.1:0-7790 GCA_036490255.1 Kofleriaceae bacterium | reverse complement strand
CCGGGATCTCGATCTGGATGAGCGAGACCGCGCCGCCGCTCGGCGACACTGCATCGCCGCGCGCGCGGCTGCACCGCGAGCGTTGGCTCACCGTTGCCAGCGTGCTCGGCGGCGATCTCGCGGCCGCACGCGATCACGCGGCGCGCGCGTTAGCGATCCACTTGCCCGACGACGAAAGTGATGTGTTGGCGCGCGAAGATCTGTCGATGCTGCCGCAGCTCGTCGCGTTTTACGCCGGCGAGCCTATCGATGCGAAGCTGCCGGCGAGCGCGCAGTCGCGCGACTGGTGGCTCCACGACTTCGGGGTGCTGCTGCTCCGCCACGGCGATCCGATCGCCAAAGACGCGTATTACGGGCCGCGCGCTGCGTATCCGAGAGCGCTCCAGGCCGCTGTAGCCGGCGATGGCCGCGCGCTCGCGGTCGAGATGGGCACCAACAGCATGTCGTGGTGGCGCGACGTCGACATCATCGCGGTGTTACCGCGCGTCAAGCTCGGCCGCGAGGCGATCGCGCGCCAGCTCGCGTGGTCGGCGCCGCACGATCGAGATCGGCTCGCGACCGGCATGCCGTGGTCGATGGCGACCTACGCGGCCGGCCGGCGCAGCGCGCTGCAGCTCGCGGGCGACACCGCGCGGTCGGCGTGGTGGAACGACATCTACAAGCGCTACGATCAGGCGTTGCGCGATCGCCGCAAGCTCGTCGCGCTCGCGCTGTGGAAGCTGTAGTCACCACACGGCGCAGCGCGGCTTCGCCGGCGCTTTGCAGGCGAACGCGCGCTGGAATTCCGGCGTGTTCTCGAGCGCGCCGTCGATCCGCAACCGCGCGATCGGGTGCGGGTCGCTCGCGGTCATCCGGCGCTGCTCTTCGGGGCGCTCGGCTTCGCCGCGAAACTGCGCCCACGCGATGAAGAATTGCTGCTCGGGCGTGAAGCCGTCGACGACAGGACCCTGCGGCGCGCGCTCGAGCGCGGCAAACGCGACGCGCAGACCGGCGAGGTCGCCGACAGTTTCGGAGAGCACGCGGTTACCGTCGAGGCCGTAGCTCGCGAATTGTGCCGCGACACAGCGGCTGCGCTCGGTGAACGTGGCGCGATCGGCGTCGGTCCACCAGTCGACGGGCCGGCCCATCGCGTCGAGCTTCGAGCCGCTGACGTCGATCGCATGCGTCAGATCGTGGGCGACGCCGACTCCGATCGCGCCGTAGACGACGGCATCGGTCGCGGTCGCGTCGAACACCGGCGGTTGCAAATAGCCGGCGGGCAGCACGACCTGATCGAGCGCGGGCTCGATGTACGCGTCGGGCGACGATGCCGCGAGCTGCCACAAGTCGCGCGGCGTCGGCTGGCCGATCATGCGGCGATCGAGCTCGACTGCGAACGCGCGCGCCGCTGCGATGTTCGCCCACAACGCGTCTCGCGCGATGTGCAGCCCCGCGTAGCTCGTCGCACGGTCGCGATAGCCGAGCTCGAATTCGGTCCCGTCGACCTTCGCGAGCGACGTCGCCTTCGTCGCGGGCGCGAGCCACGGCTCGGCGGCGACGACGCCGTGCAGCTCGGCAACGAGCGCGTGCACCAACACGCGCACGCGCTCGCGCGCGGCCGGCGACAAGTGCGTCTCGGCGTATTTGCGCGCGAGCAGCTGGTCGAACAGCGACTCGGTGAGATCGACGCAGTTCGCCGGCACCGCCGTCGCATGCGCGCGCAGATACGCGAGCCAGGTTGCGGCAGGCGTCGTCGCGAGCTCGCGATCGACCGCCTGCAGATACGCCGGATCGGCGATCTCGAGCGCGCCGCGCGGCAGCTTCGCGTCTGCGAAGTACGCGTCCCAATCGACGTGCGGCGCGAGCTCGGCAAGCTGCGCGAATTCGACGTGCGTCGCCGTCGCCGGAGTAGTCGCCGCCGATCCCAACCGCGCTTCGAGCGCGATCACGTCGGAACCCAGCTGCCCGGCGGGCGCGACCGTCGCGTCGACGACCTCGGCGATGTAATTCGCGGGCTCGCGATCATCCATCGCGCCGACCACGCCGAACGGCACGGCGACGCCGATCGCGTGCAACCGGCGCATCGCAACTTGCACGTCGCTGCCGAGCTCGAACGCGGGCGCCGCCGAGCCGGCGATGCACGACGCGTACATGTCTCCGAGCAACTGCTCGGGGCTGCCGGCCGGCCAGTCGCGGCGGTTCGCGAGCCCTGCGAGCAGATCGCGCAGCTGATCGCGCTCGAGCGCGCGCGCCGCCGAGCGCCGGCCCCAATGTGCCTGGCCGTCCGGGATCGGATGAGCCGCGTGATAGCCGCCGGTCGCGAACTGATAGAAGTCGGTGCACGGATCGGCGGCGCGATCGAGATCGGCGAGCTCGATGCCCTTCGCGGTCGGCGCGCGTGACGTGCACGCTGCGATCGCCGCGACGACGAGGGCGCGCTTCACGGCGCCCCGACGATCGCGCGCGAATCGATCACGGTCGCGAACTCGCCGTGCAGATCGGCGAGCGCGACCGCGTGGATCGTCTCGGCCGGATACGTGATGCCGTCGGGCCCGACGCGATCGAACGTCGCGGTCGCATCGGCGAGCACCCACGTGCGAAAGCCGAGGTTGCCGGCCATCCGCGCCGTCGTCGAGACACAGTGATTCGTCGTGAGGCCGGCGATCACGAGGTCGTCGCAGCCGTGCGTGCGCAGCGCCGCTTCCAGCCACGTGCCGATGAAGCAGCTGTTGACGCGCTTTTCGATCACGAGCTCCTGACCTGTCGGCGCGACTTCGGGCTTGAGCTCGTTTCCGCTTTGTCCCGGCCGAAGCGGCGAGCTAGGCTGGGTCGAACAATGCTTCGCGTGGATCGTCAGCCGCTCGCTCGTGCGCCACGCGCCGAGCACGTCGACGATTCGCCGCTCCATCTCGGGGTTGTTGCGCCGGCCCCAGCTCGGATCGTCGAAGCCGCGCTGGACGTCGACGAGCAACAACACCGCATCGGGTCCGAACATCGCGGCGACGGTAGGCGACCGCATGCGGTGTACCAAAACGCCGATAGCGAGCATCGGCGGCGCCGATGAAGGACCTCGAGCTTCGCCATTTGCGCGTGTTCGTGGCCGTCGTCGAGGCGGGTTCGCATACGCGCGCGGCGCGCGAGCTCGGGCTATCGCAATCGACCGTCTCCGAGACGCTCGCGTCGCTCGAGCGCGCGGTCGGCGTCGCGCTGTTTCGCAAGTCGCCCGCGCTCACCACGGCCGGCGAGGTCGTGCTCGAGCACGCGCGCCGGATCTTGGCGTTGACCGGCGAGCTCGCCGCCGCGGTCGCGACGGCATCGCGCGATGCCACGGCGACGCTCGTCGTTGCCGCCGTCGAGTCGGTGACCGCGTACGTGCTGCCGTCGCGGCTCGCCGAGCTGCGCGCGCATCGCCCGAACGCGCGGTTCGACGTCATCACCGCGTCGTGCGCGGAGATCCGCGAGCGCGTCGCGGCGGGCAAGTGCGACCTCGGCTTGTTGCTCGAAGCGCCCGGCGACGGCGCGACCGCGGACGTCGTCGCGTACACGCGGTTCGCGATCGTCACGGCGCCGGCACACGCGCTCGCGCGCGCGATCGCGACGCCCGATCAGCTGCGGCGCTGCGACTTCTACATGTGCGACGCCGCCGGCAACTATCACGACGTGCTGCGCCGCTACTTCGAAGCCGCCGAGCTACCGCTGCCGCGCACGCAAAGCCTCGGCAGCGTCGAAGGCGTGAAGCGCGGCGTTTCGATCGGTGCTTCGGCCGTCGGCATGCTGCCGGCACACGCGGTCGAGCAAGAGCTCGCCGACGGCTCGCTCGTCGAGCTTTCCGTGTCGCCGGCGCTGCCGGGCCTCGTGCTGCGCGCGATCGTCGGCGCGTCGCGCTCGCCGATGGTCGACGAGCTGCTCGATAGCCTGCGCGGAACGCGACTCGCCGGCTGATAGGCTCGCCCTATCAGAGCCATCGGCCGTCTCGCACTGCTCGCGCGCCTGACACGCGCGTAAGGTCTGGCCATGGCAACCGAAGCAAAGTGTCCGTTCAAGCATCAGGCGGGGAGTGGCACCACGAACCGCGAATGGTGGCCGACGCAGCTGCGGCTCGAAACGCTGCACCAGCGCTCGTCGCTGTCGAACCCGATGGAAGGCGACTTCGACTACGCCGCCGAGTTCGCGAAGCTCGACTTCGCCGCGCTGAAACGCGATCTGCTCGCGCTGATGACCGATTCGCAGGACTGGTGGCCCGCCGATTTCGGCCACTACGGCCCGCTGTTCATCCGCATGGCGTGGCACAGCGCCGGCACGTATCGCGTCGGCGACGGACGCGGCGGTGCCGGCAACGGCAGCCAACGATTTTCGCCGCTGAACAGTTGGCCGGATAACGTCAACCTCGACAAAGCGCGCCGCCTGTTGTGGCCGATCAAGAGCAAATACGGCCGCACGATCTCGTGGGCGGATCTGATGATCCTCGCCGGCAACGTCGCGCTCGAGTCGATGGGACTCGAGACGCTCGGCTTCGGCGGCGGCCGCGTCGACATCTGGGAGCCCGAGACCGACATCTATTGGGGCTCCGAAACCAAATGGCTCGACGACAAGCGCTACGGCGAAGGCCGCGCGCTCGAGGATCCGCTCGCGGCGGTGCAGATGGGCCTCATCTACGTCAACCCGGAAGGTCCGAACGGCAACCCGGACCCGCTCGCTTCGGCGAAAGACATTCGCGAGACGTTCGCGCGCATGGCGATGGACGATGAAGAGACCGTCGCGCTGATCGCGGGCGGTCACACGTTCGGCAAGACGCACGGCGCCGGCGATCCGTCGAAGCACGTCGCGCACGAGCCCGAAGCCGCCGATCTCGAGGACCAAGGTTTCGGCTGGAAGAACAGCCTCGGCCGCGGCCACGGCGGCCACGCGATCTCGAGCGGGCTCGAAGTGACGTGGACGAGCACGCCGACGACGTGGAGCAACAACTTCTTCGAGAACCTGTTCAAGTACGACTGGGAGCTGACGAAGAGCCCGGCAGGCGCGCATCAGTGGCAGCCGAAAGCGAACGGCGGCGCGAACACGGTGCCCGACGCGCACGACGCGACGAAGAAGCACGCGCCTGCGATGCTGACGACGGATCTGGCGCTGCGCTTCGATCCCGCGTACGAGAAGATCTCGCGGCGCTTCCTGCAGCACCCCGAGCAGTTCGCCGACGCGTTCGCGCGCGCGTGGTTCAAGCTCACGCATCGCGACATGGGTCCGGTGTCGCGCTACCTCGGCCCCGAAGTTCCGCGTGAAGAGATGTTGTGGCAAGACCCGCTGCCGAAGCTCGATCACGCGCTGATCGATGCGACCGACATCGCGGCGCTCAAGGCGAAGATCATGGCGTCGGGCCTGAGCGTGAGCGAGCTCGTCGCGACGGCATGGGCATCGGCATCGACGTTCCGCGGCTCCGACAAGCGCGGTGGTGCCAACGGTGCGCGCATCCGGCTCGCGCCGCAGAAAGACTGGGCGGCGAATCAGCCGGCGCAGCTCGCAAACGTGATCTCGAAGCTCGAGGCGATCCAGCACAGCTTCGGCAAGCGCGTATCGCTCGCCGATCTGATCGTGCTCGGCGGCGCCGCGGCGATCGAGCACGCGGCGAGAGCGGGCGGTCACGATGTCACCGTGCCGTTCGCGCCGGGCCGCACCGACGCGTCGCAAGCGCAGACCGACGTGCACTCGTTCGGCGTGCTCGAGCCGCACGCCGACGGCTTCCGCAACTATCAGCAGCAGCGCTATTCGGTGCGGTCCGAAGAGCTGTTCATCGATCGCGCGCAGCTGCTCGGCTTGACCGCGCCGGAGATGACCGTGCTCGTCGGCGGCTTGCGCGTGCTCGACACCAACGTCGGCCACACCAAGCACGGCGTGTTCACCGCGCGGCCGGGCGTGCTCACGAACGATTTCTTCGTCAACCTGCTCGACATGTCGACGCAGTGGAAGCCGACGTCGGATGCGAAGGACACGTTCGAAGGCCTCGATCGCAAGACGGGCAAGCTCAAGTGGACGGCGTCGCGCGTCGATCTGCTGTTCGGATCGAGCTCGCAGCTGCGCAGCTTGGCCGAGGTCTACGCGAGCGCGGACGCGCACGGCAAGCTCGTGCGCGACTTCGTGACCGCGTGGAACAAGGTCATGAACGCCGACCGTTTCGATCTCGCGAAGTAGCCAACCGCGCGTCGTTGATCGTAGTGCGCGCACCATTGCGCGAACTGTCCGGCGATCTCGATCGCGTCGGTGTGTATGGTGCTGGCGTGAAGACGTCGATGGGGATGGTCGTGCTGTTCGTCGCGTGCGCGCAGCATTCGCCGACTCAACCGGCATCGACCGGCGATGCCGCGATCGCCAATGACGCGCCGAGCGATGCGTTCTGGCCCGATGCGTTCGTGCCGCAAGACGCGCCGACCGTCTATCCATGCGCGCCGACCGCGACCGCAGGTCATCAAACGATCAGCTGCCCGATGGGCGTGACGATGGATGTCGAGATCTCCGCCGCGTGCGCCGAAGGTGGCTGCGGCGTGATCTGGGACATGCCGGGCTTCACGATGACCGCCGACGTGCAGGACACGCACACGCGCATGCGCACGCTCGCGCCGCCGCTCGGCTACATCGTCGTGCAACCGACGACGACCGGGTTGTGGGGCACCGGCCAGTATAACGACGTGATCTGGGATTTCGAGCTCGCGGTCGCGGATCGATTGCACACCGATCCGAATCGACTGCACATCATGGGGTTCTCGCAGGGCGCCGATCTCACGTATCTGATGCTGTGTGCGCACCCCGACGCGATCGCGTCGATCGCGCCAGACTCCGGCAACGGCTGCTTCGGCCTCGGCACCGGGCCGTCGATCATTCGTCCCGTGCTCTACGTGCAAGGCACCGCCGACAACATCCAGGCGTGGTCGATCTTCGGCCCGCCGGTGCGCGATGCGATCCTCGCGAGCTCGGACTACGGATCCGGCACCGTGTTCAGCGCGGGCAGCGCGTACATGGCGACGCGCTGGACCACGTCCTCCGGCATGGACTTCGAGTTCTGGCAGCACGACTTCACCGACGGATCGTTCCTCGGCGGCCATTGCTTGCCGGTGCCGCTCGGCAGCGGTGCGTTTCGCTGCGACGATCCCGAGTTCGATTACAGCAACGAAGTGCTGCGCTTCTTCGCCGCGCACCCGCGCGGGATGTGAGCTACGTGCGCTGCATCGCGACGGAGCCGATCGAATAACCGGCGCCGAACGCTGCAAGCAGGCCGTACGAGCCCACCGCGAGATCGCTGTGCTCGGTGAACGCGATCGCGGCGCCCGCCGATGCGGTGTTGCCGTAGGTGTCGATGATCACCGGCGCCTCGTCGCGTGTCGCCGGCCGGCCGAGAATGCGCTCGGCGATCAGATCGTTCATGTTCTGGTTGGCCTGGTGCAGCCAGTAGCGCGCGATGTCGGTCGGCGCGATGCCGTGCGACTGCACGTGATCGGCGATGAACTTCGCCGCCCACGGGATCACTTCTTTGTAGACGCGACGGCCGTGTTGATAGAACAGCTTGTCGGCGGCGAACTGCGTCGACGGATCGAACCGGTTCAGAAAACCGAAGTTGTTGCGGATGTTCGAGCTGAACTTCGACATCGCGCGCACCGACAAGATCTCCCACGCGTTCGGACGCGCGCGCTCGATCACCAGCGCGACCGCGGCGTCGCCGAACAAGAAGTGACCGTCGCGCTCGCGCCAGTTGTTGTGGCCGCTCATCAGCTCGGGCGACACCACGACGGCACAGGTCGCGAGCCCGGATTGGATCATCGACGTTG
>DASXEF010000301.1:0-4438 GCA_036490255.1 Kofleriaceae bacterium | reverse complement strand
CTTGTAGAAGCCGCCCTTGGTCTTGTCGCCCAGGATGCCCTTGTCGATCAACGCTTTGATGTACGGCGGCGTCGCGAACGTCGCGCGATCCTCGTCGTTCGTCAGCGACGAGTAGCAGTTCGCGGCGACGTGACCGACGGTGTCGAGCCCGACGACATCGGCGGTGCGGAACGTCGCGCTCTTCGGGTGCGCCATCGGGATGCCGGTGATCGCGTCGATGTCTTCGGGCGCGAGGCCCTTTTCGAGCATCAAGTGGATCGTCGTGAACATCGAGTGCAAGCCGATGCGGTTGCCGACGAAGTTCGGCGTGTCCTTCGCCCACACGACGCCCTTGCCGAGATCGTCGGCGAACGTTTCGGCGACTTGCTTCGCTTCCGCCGACGTCTCCGGACCCGCGACGAGCTCGAGCAGCTTCATGTAGCGCGGCGGGTTGAAGAAGTGCGTGACCATGAAGTTGTGTTTGAACGCGTCGCTGCGGCCGACGAGCATGTCGGCGATGCGCAGGCCCGACGTGTTCGATGCGATGATCGCGTGCGGCGCGGCGATCTTCTCGAGCTTGTCGAACAGCGCGCGCTTGATGTCGAGGCGCTCGACGACGGCTTCGATGATGAGGTCGCAGTCTTTGACCTTCGCGAGGTCGTCGTCGAAGTTGCCGATCGTGATCAGCAGCTCGTTGCGCGCAGCCATGAACGCGGCCGGCTTCGCTTTGCGCAGCTTGGCGAGCGCGCCTTGTGCGAATGCGTTTTTGCCACCCTTGCCATCGGGTGGCACGATATCGAGGAGCAACACGGGGATCCCGGCGTTGGCGCAATGCGCAGCGATGCCGCTGCCCATGACACCGGCTCCGAGCACCGCAACGCGTCGAATGGGTCGAGTCATGTGCCGCACCATAGCGCAAGGCTTGGTATATGGTCGCGGCCGTGCCGCCGAAGTACATCAACCGCACGACGGTGATCGTCGCGGCTGTGGTCGCCGCGGCGCTGATCGTCGTCGCGGTCGTGATGCTGACGTCGAAGCCGGCCGACGACTACAAGCCGACCGTCACGATCGAAGTGCGCTCGCAACGGCGCGCGCGCGTGAAGATCGACGGCAACGCAGCCGGCTTCGCGCCGCGTGCGTTCGTGGTGCCGTTCAACACCACGAAACCGGTCACGATCGAGATCGAGACGAAGCGCGGCGGGACCGCGACCAAGTCCGTGATCCCGGATCAGAATCAGATCGTCGACTTCTGATCAGTCGCCGAACGTCGGTGTGCGGCCCAATGCCGCGAACATCGCGGTGACGACCTCGCGCGGGCCGTCGAGCCGGATCGCCGCACGACTCAGATCGAGCTCGCCGAGCGCGGCGGTCATGTTGTCGAGCGTGAGCGCGCGCACGGCGCCCTCGGTCGCGGCGTCCGCGTGCAAGCTGTGGCCGAGCTCGATCGCGTGCTCGACGCGTTCGGCGAGCGCCGCCGACCCGGAGCGATACGCACCGAGCCGCGCGTTGACGCGAGCGCGGGCTCGCACGAAGACGCTCGCGAGCTCGCTGCCGCCGGCGTGCAGCTGCGCCACGCGATCGCGGATGAGGCCGATCGCTTCGACCGCGCGACCGGTCTCGATATCGCCGCGGATCGCGACGTGCGTCGCGAGCCGATGCTCGACGAGGCTCGCCGAGATGCCGTAACTCGCGCCGAGCTGGTGGCGGATATCTTCGACCAGCTCGGCGAGCATCTCGGCGGCGACGAGCTGCGCCGCGCGTGCATGCGGATCGGAGCGCGCACCGATCACGATCACGAGCCCGACCTGCGCTCCGTCGTGGACGTGCGCCAGTGACGCCAGCCTCACCGTCGCTTGCGGTGCGGGTCGCGCCGCGGCGTGACCGGTCCAGCCCGAGAACAAGTAATCGACCCATTCGTCGGCGACCGCGGGATCGAACCCGCCGGAGATCACGAGCGTCGCGTTATCGGGCGTGAAGTGCTTGTCGCGAAAGTCGAGCACGGCCGCAGCGTCGAGCGCGCTCTTGTCGACGCCGGGCGCTGCCGCATACGGATGGTCGGCGCCGTAGATCGCCACGAGCCACGGGTTCGCCGGATGCGAATCGCCGCGAACGGCCTCGAGCGCCTTCGCGAGCGAATCGCTCGACGCGCTTTGCAGCTCGAGCGCGAGCCCGGTGAGCAACACGTCGAGGTACATGTCGATGCCGTCGACGGCGTACGTCGTATGGTCGCGCTCGACTCGCACGTCGACATCGCCGCCGGCCTCGAAGAACGCCAGCAGCGTCGCGAGCGACCGCCGCGTTCGCTGGAAGCCGATCGCGTGCCCGGCGACGAACGCGATGCCGCGCTGACCGCGCGGATCGTCGGCGGTTCCGACGCCGAACACGAGCCGCATCTCGACCGCCGGCACGCTGCTCATCGGCAACAGCACGACGGTGAGCCCGTTCGCGAGCTTGCGCGTGCGAGCCGCGTACAGCGGATCGGGCGCACCGGCGGCCATCGCCGGTCGGTGAGCGTCCGCCGGATCGGCGTCGAGCCGCGGTTGCCCCGACTGATGGATCGGCGCCGCGAGCGCTGCGATCTCGGTCGACGCGGGCGTCGCGGCAGCGGTCGACGGCACGAGCTCGATCACGGTCGCGCGATCGACGTTCAACGCATCTTCGGCGATCTGTTGCGCGCGCGCGTACGTGACGTCGCCGATCGCGTGGACCTGTGCGGCGAAGCCATCGCCGGCTTCGCGACCGGCCTCGACGTGACGCGCGAGCACGATGTCGCGCGACACGCCGTCTTCGAATTGCGCGAACAAGACGTGAGTCGCGCGCTGTCGCGTGTGCTCGAACACGTTCGCGCCGAGCGCGCCGCGCAGCTTCGTGAGCCCGCTGCGGACGCGGCCGAGCACGGTCTCGACGGTTTCCTTGCCCGCGAGCTCGATGCCGAGCACGAGCATCGGCGCACGATCGCCGCCGACGACGAACGCTTGCGCGTGCGATTCGCTTTCTTCGTCGACCACCATCGCGAGCAGCGTCGCCATCGCGGTGACGATCTCCGCGGTCGCCGGATCGGATGCGAGCGGCCACGCGACGAGCACGCCGTGCTCGCTCGCCGAGACGACGACGCGTTTGCCGACGACTGGAACGGGCGGAATCGCCGGCGCCGGTGCCAGCGCGCGCGTCGGCAGCGCGGCGACGAACGGCGCGATCGCCTGTTTGAACGCTGCGTCGCTGACGTTGCCCGAGACGACGAGCACGGCGGCGCTCGCGCCGTAGTGCCGCTCGGCGAACTCGCATGCCTGGGCTCGCGTGATCGAGCGCAACGACGCTTCGCTGCCACCGATCGAGCGGTGATACGGATGTCCCACGGGATACAGCAACGCGTCGATCGCGCCGATCAGATCGCCGCGTTGCGCGCGTTCGTTGAGCACGACTTCGCGCTCGCGTTCGAACACGTCTTCGGTGATCGACTCGCAAGGCACGGTGATGCGCGTGGTCTCGATCGCGAGCATTTGCTCGAGCGCAGCGGCGGGACCGCGCTCGACGTACGTCGTCGTGTCGAGATCGGTGAAGCCGTTGAAGTAGCTCGCGAGCGCTTCGAGCCGCGCGAACACGCTCTGGCCGTCTTCGAGCTTCTGGAACATCAAGTGCTCGACGAGGTGTGCCATGCCTGCTTGGCCGGGCGGATCGTCGATCGCACCGACGCGATAGCGCAACGTGACCTGAGCCTCGCGGGCCTTCGGATCGGGCACGAACACGAGGCGCACGCCGCTGCTCGCGCGAAAGCCGTCGATCTTGAGATCGATCCGCGTGTGACGCGGTGGCGGCGCGGGAGCCTGTGGCGCGAACGGCTCGGCTCCACACGCGGCGATCAGCGCGAGCGCGACGATACAGCGGTACATCGCGCGAATCGTAACAAGCGACCCCTGCCGCAAAGTGCGACAGCGCTACTGGATCACGGGCGCGTCGGTCGTCACGCCGGCGCCGTACCACTGCTGCGAACCGGAGTTGATCTTCGTGCCGGAGCCGCTCGCGATGTCGATCGTGATCACGTCGCCTTTGGCCGTGAAGCCGTAGACGGTGCCGGCCCAATAGCCGAGGCCGAAGATCTGATCGAACCCCGTGCCGGTGCCGATCGGCGTCGCCTGCCACGTCGCGGGATCGACCTTCGCCAGGTAGTCGTTCGGTTGACTGCCGACGTCGACCGTCGCGTAGATGCCGAGGTTGCGCACGCCGATCAGATCGCCGCTCGACACGATCTTGCCCATCGAATCGGAGCCGTAGTTGCCGATCATCGTCGCGGTGCCCATCGTCGGATCGATCTGATAGACCGCGCCTTGATCGTTCGCGGTGACCAGGATGTCGGTGCTGTTGGGATCGGTGAGATCCGTGGGGATGTACGACAAGCTCGTGAAGCCGGTCGCGCTTTGCGACAAGTCCTTGATCAGCGTCGCGGCGCCCGACGTCGAAT
>DASXEF010000285.1:0-2438 GCA_036490255.1 Kofleriaceae bacterium | reverse complement strand
ACCCGCACCTCGTGCGCGACCCCGCGAAGCCCGCGCTGCTCGACGCGATTCTCGAACCGCGCAAGTCGTAGTCGCGGAGTGATAACGTGAATCGGTGACGCTCATCGGGATCATTCCGGCGGCCGGGCTGGGGACCCGCCTGTTGCCGCTCGCGTATCCGAAAGAGCTGCTCCCGATCACGTACAGCGATCGCGACGGCAACATCGTGCCGCGTCCGGTGCTCCAGGCATCGCTCGATCAGATGCGACTCGCTCGCGTCGCGCAGTGCGTGATCGTCATCGCCGAGTGGAAGCTCGAGCTCGTTCGCGTGTTCGGCGACGGTGCGGCGACCGGCGTCTCGCTCGCGTACGTCGTTCGCGATACGCCGCGCGGCCTCGCCGATGCGATCGCCGCTGCGCGGCCGTGGCTCGGCGAGCACGATGTCTGCCTCGCGCTGCCCGACACGTTGATCGCGCCCGACGACGCGCTTGCTCGCGTACGCGCCGAGCGCGAGGCCAGCAACGCCGACCTCGTCCTCGGCGTGTTTCCAACCGACCACCCCGAGCAACTCGGACCGGTGCGCGTCTCACCGGCCGGTCAGGTCGTCGAGGTGCTCGACAAGCCCGCGGTCACCGACGTGCGCAATACATGGGGCATCGCGCTGTGGTCGCCGAGGTTCACGGCGCTCCTCGCACGCGAAGTCGCAGCGGCGCCGCAGGATGCCAAGCCGGTGCTCGGCAACCTGTTCCAGCTCGCGATCGAGTCCGGCATGTCGGTCCGCGCGGTGTCGTTCGACGACGGCCACTTCATCGACGTCGGCACGTCGGCCGGCCTCGCCGAAGCGCTGTCGACCGGCGCGATCCGGCGGTGAGCTGGTATGCTGGTGGCGTGTCTCGCGGCGGAGAGTATCGCGTCGGCACCAGCGACCCCGTGATGATCGTGGAGCTCGGGGTGACGTCGTGGTGCAACTATCGTTGCAGCTACTGCGTGACGACCGTCCAGGCCCACCGGGAGGACGCGCTGCACGCGTTCGATCAACACCCGGTCGATGCGTGGGTGGCCGCGTTCACGCGCGTGCCGTTCGAGCTATCGCTGTTGTGCCGCGGTGGCGAGCCGTTCCTCGACGCACAGTTCGGCAGGTTCCTCGCGGACGTCACGCCGAAGCTGCGCTACGTGCGCGTCGACACCAACGGCTCGTGGCCGCCCGAGCGATTCGACGCGGTGCCGGTCGAGGTTCGCCGTCGCGTGCAGCTCAACGTGTCGTTTCATCCGACGCAGATCAAGCTCGATGCGTTCTCCAAGCGCATCGACCGCCTGCTCGCCGCCGGCTGGAACATCGCGATGATCAACTACGTCATGGAAGCGGCACAGGCCGATGACTACGATCACGTGCGCGATCACTTCGAACGGCGACATGACCTCTACGTCAATCCGAACCCGGATGCGTTCGATCCCGCATGGCGAGGCACGTCGCTGATCCGTCGCACCGGCCAGGATCGGTTGCGCGCTCTGCTACCCGCGCTCGATCTCGCGCGCAAGACCGGCGAGCCGACCGCCGGCAAGCCGTGCTTCTTTCCATCGATCGCGTACTTCATCGCGCCCGACGGCTTCGCCGAGCGCGCCTGCGGCTATCGCGCACCGGGCGAAGCTCGGCTCGATTTCATTCACGACTCCGACCAGCTGCGCCCGCTCACGACGCCCGTAAGTTGCCCGCAGCCAACCTGTCTGTGTCTCGATCGCTATGCGTTTCTCGACGACGTCGAGGCGCGCGGCCGCGAAGTCGATCTGCTGGACGAGTACGTCCGCGCCTGTCGAACGCACCAGGCTACGCGCTGATCTCGAGCAGACGGCTGGCGCCATCGGGGAGCCGCGAGACCGCGTCGCGATAGCTCGCCTGCGCAGCGCGGCGCTGGTCGCGAACGTCGGCATCGAACAGCAGCGCGCGAAGGCCGGCGATCAGCTCGTCGGCGCGTTCCGGATCGAGCCTCGACATCGTGGCGTAGAACGGGTTGTCGCGGACGAGCGGAGCCAGGATCCCGTCGAGGCTCAGCGGCCATGCCCACCGCGAACGCGACGTGCAAAGCGCGGTCGGCACGCCGAGGCTCACCGCGGTCGCCAGGCTGCTCGCGACGGCGTTGAAGCTCAGCAACACGTCGGCGGCGCCGACGAGCGCCTCGAACTGTGACGGCGGTAGCTGAGCGATGTGGCGATAGCTCGGCGGCACTGCAGTCGCGATCGGCTCCGGCGAAACATGCGCGATCGTCACTTCGTCGCCGAGCGCGGCGAACACCGGCACCACGAGCTCGGCCAGCCGCGCCGCCGTCCGCGCCAGGTCGGGTTGGTCGTGACTCGAGGGAAGCTGCCACCGCGCCGTCGGCCAGACGATCAACGATGCGCGCTCGGGCACGCCGAGCCGCCGCCGGGTCTCGGTTCTCGACGGCGCTGTGATCGCCGGCAAC
>DASXEF010000281.1:0-9489 GCA_036490255.1 Kofleriaceae bacterium | reverse complement strand
ATCGCGCCGTCCGCGAAGCTGCCGCCCGCATTGACAGCGCGCACGAAGACCGCGCGCACGTCGCCGACCGGCGTGCCGATCGCACCACCCGCGCCGCCGCCCGTCGGTCGCGCTCAACCACCGTCGGTGCCGCCGACGTTCTCGCCACCACGTCCACCGCCGCAGACCGCGACCCGGCCGGTGCAACCGCCGCCAACACTCGATCCGGCGACGTCGGCGTGGCTCGACGAGCCGTCGCAGTCGACCGATCTCGAGCTCACCGCACCCGCGCCGCCGCCCAAAGCCGCGCCGAACGCGAAGACGATGATCGCACAGCCGCTGACGCCGCTGACGCCGCCGTCGCAAAGCCCGACGATCGTCGCCGAGCCGCCGCGACCACCACCGCCGGCGCCGTCGTTCCGGCCGCAGATCGCCGACGAGCCGGCGCACGCGTTCACCGAGCCGACGCGACCGTCGGCACAACCGCTTCCGGAAGCGCCGCCGGTGCCGCACACGACCGCGCGCGGATTCACCGCCGCGCCGGGCAACACCGAGCCGAGCATGCCGGCGTCGTCGACGGCGCGCGGGTTCGGCGCACTCGCCGCGTCGCCTGTGCCGCCGGTGATGATCCTCGACGTCACGCCGCGTGGACTCGGTGTCGGAACCGTCGCCGGCTACTGCGAAGAGCTGATCCGCCGCAACGCGCGCGTGCCGACCGAGACGCGCAAGCTGTTCACGACCTCGCGCGACGGCCAGGAGTCGGTGCGCATCATCGTGTGTCAGGGCGAATCGCGCCGGCTCGATAGCAACGTCGTGCTCGGCGATCTGATGTTGCAGGGGCTGACGCCGAAGCCGCGCGGCGAGGTCACGATCGAGGTCACGTTCGTGCTCGACGCGTCGGGCATCCTGCAAGTCCGCGCGCGCGATGCACAAACCGGCCGCGAGCAACGCGCGTCGCTCGATCTCGTCGGCGCGATGCCGCAGCAAGAGGTCGCCGCGTCGCGCGAGCGCATGCAGCAGCTGCGGCGTTAACACTGCGGCGTTCGGCCCGTTGCGAAAAGCAACGTGCTGATTTTACGATCGAATTTCGAAAACGTTTTGTAGATTGCGTGGCGATGAAGTCGCTCGCGTTGATCGCCATCGTCACGTTTGCCGCATGCTCGCCACCGCATAAATCGTCGGGCGACGACGACGGCGCGCCGAACGACGGCGGCGTGACCGGCGATGGCGGCGGCAGCGGGATCACGCCGACCGCATGCACGACGACGTTTCGCTATGCGCCGCCGATCGGTCAAACACCATCGACCGTCACGGTCGCCGGCGACTTCAACAACTGGGCGGATCCGGGCTCGCCGCTGATGGTAGATGCCACCGGCGCGTGGAGCGCCACGGTGCAAGTCACGCCCGGGCTCGTCGGCTACAAGCTCATCGTCGACGGCAACTGGATCTTGGATCCGAACGAGAAGTGGCAGAAGTACGAAGGCGGCGTCGCGAACTCTGCGGTGCAAGTGCCGGACTGCCAGCTGCCCGTGCTGACCGCAGGCACGCACGCGGTGAATGCCGGTGAGATCACCGCGAACGTGGTGTTCACGCCCGGCGCAGGCGCACCGGCGATCGATCCGACCAGCGCGACGGCGACGATTCGCAAAGACACCGTCACGACGTCGCTCGCAGCGACCGTTTCGGGCTCGACGATCGCCGTCGACGCGACCGGCCTCGCTGCAGGCAAGTACACCATCTTCGTCACCGCCAAAGATCTCGCCGGCCAGGCGCCGGTCGAGCCGCTGCGCCTCGTGTTCTGGGTCGAGGCGAGCCCGTTCACGTGGCAAGACGCGCTGATCTACATGATCATGACCGATCGTTTCGTCGACGGCGATTCGTCGAACGATTCGCAGCGCATGGTCGGGCCCGACGGCAACCTGATCGACCAGCGCGAGGATTATCAAGGCGGCGACTTCGCGGGCGTCACCGCGCAGATCAACGCGGGCGTGTTCGACAAGCTCGGCATCACCGTGTTGTGGCTGTCGCCGTTCAACACGAACCCGAGCGATGCGTGGATCGCGTCCGACAACGCGCACTACACGAGCGGCTATCACGGCTACTGGCCGACGAAAGCTCGCCAGGTCGATCCGCGGTTCGGCACCGCCGACGATCTCCACGCGCTCGTCACCGCTGCACACGCGCATGGCATTCGCGTGATTCAAGATCTCGTCGTCCAGCACGTGCATCAAGAGCACGAGTATTTGGCCGCGCATCCCGATTGGTTCAACACGACCGGCTGCATCTGCGGCACCGAGAACTGCGATTGGACCGTGCATCGGCTCGACTGCTTGTTCACGACGTACATGCCGAACATCGATTGGACGAGCACCGACGGTGACGCGCAGTGGGAAGCCGATGCGATCTGGTGGCTCGACACGTTCGACCTCGACGGGTTCCGCATGGACGCCGTCAAGCAAGTTCCCGACATCGCGATCATCAACTTGGTCTCGGCGATTCGCGGTGAGTTCGAAGCGTCGGGCACGCCGGTGTTCATGACCGGTGAGACGGCGATGGGTTGGGTCGACGACAACCTCAGCGACGACCTCGGCCAGTATCAATTGATCAGCCAGTACATCAATCCCGACGGGCTCACCGGCCAGTTCGACTTCGTCCTTTATTACGCGGTGCCGATGAACGTCTTCGCGACGACGGCGCGCGGCATGATCCACCTCGACTACTGGACGATGGAGAGCCAGGTCCAATATCCGGCCGGCTCGATCATGAGCCCGTTCATCGGCAGCGAGGACACCGCGCGCTTCATCACGATCGCGACGTACGACGGCAATCAATCGCTCGATCAAAGCCAGCCGTACAACCAGTGGACGAACATCGCGACCGCGGTCCCGCCGTCGGTCGTCTACGGCGAGCATCGGCTCGCGATGACATGGCTGATGACGCTTCCGGGCGCGCCGATGATCTATTACGGCGACGAGTACGGTGAGACCGGCGGCGTCGATCCGAACAACCGCGTGATGTGGACGCCACCCGCTGCGCTGACGTCGAGCGATCAGCAAGCGACGCTCGCGTGGACGCAGCTCCTCGGCCAAGCGCGCAAGGCGTTGCCCGCGCTGCGCCGCGGCGCGTACGTCTCGGTCTACAACACCGACCAGAATTCGATCGTGTTCGCGCGGCAAGACGCGGCCGGCGATGTCGCGATCGTTGCGATGACGCGCAACACGACCGCGACGCAGCTCACCAACGTGTCGCTGCCGGCGGCGCTCGGCATCGCGAACGGCACGGTGCTGCACGATCACCTCGGCGGCGCCGACGTCACTGTCGTCAACGGCCAGATCAGCGTCAGCTTGAATGCGCAGGGCGCCGCGATCCTGGGGACGTAGTCCATTAGCGCAACTTCGCGCGTGTAACCCGATGAGATCATTAGGGGTCGGAGGGACGCACTAAAGCGAGCGCGAGCGGACGCGCGATTACCGACGACGAATCGATCTAGCGCAAGCGACGGTTTCAGCGCTCGCTTTAGTCCGTCCCTCGCCCCATGAATCATTTCGCGAGGTTCGGCGAGCGAAGTTGCGCTAATGGACTACGTCCCTAGTTGCCGCCGTCTTCGGGATCGCCGGACTTCTTCGCGCCGGAGCCCGCGCTGCGATTGCCGCCGTCTTCGGGATCGCCGGACTTCTGCACCGCGCCGCGCGACTTCGGCCCCGCCGAGTCGTCCTTCGTATTTGCGCCGCCGGTCGCATCGCTGCTGCACCAAGGCATGATGAACGGCTTCTTGCTCTCGGTCAGCGACTTCGGCTCGATCACCGCGAGCTCGCCGAGTCGGTCGCCGCGCATCACGACGAGCAGGTTCGACTTGCCCATCACTGCAGTCGCGCCGACCAGCGGGCCCGAGCTCTTGTCGAGCGCGGCACGGCACTTGTCTGTGACCTTGTCGCCACCTTTGTAATACGTGTCGATCTCGGTGGGCTTGCACGCGACCTTGCCGACCTTGCGCACGGCCTTGACGCGCTTGCCGGTCGCGATCTCGTACGTCGTCAGCGTCTCCATGCCGTGATCGGCGAGCGCGACGTGGCTGGGATCGATGATCGAGAACGAGCCCTTCACGATCGATAGCGGCGTCTCGCCCTTGCCGCCGAGCGCGACGATCGGGCCGACCGCCGTGCCGTCGACGTGAAACACCCAGATTGCGTCGGTCGAATCGTCGCGACCTTCGACGAACATCGTGTCGCCGGTGAAGTACACCGCGACCGGCGTCGCCGTCGGGCCCTTGTCGACCTTCGTCGAGAAGCTCGACGACTGCGCTTTGCTCGACGCGTCGAAGATGTGCACGTCGTCGCCGACGAGCATCGCGACCTTCGTGCCGTCGGGGCTCCACGACATGTGCGCGATGTTGCCGTCGAGCTTCGCGTCGTCGGGCAGACAGAAGCCGCGCGCGCACTTGCCGTCGAGTAACACGTCGACATCATGACCGGGCAGCGGCGCCGCGTCTTTGGGGACGAGACCGACCGCGTTCGTCTTCGCGTCGACGTTCTTGAGATCGATCGACCAGCAGCCGACGGTGCCGAGCAATCGCGTCGGATCGGTGTCGACGGCGCACAGCACGGCGTCGGCGCCTTCGCCCGCGAGCTCGAGCCGCGGCGCGTTGTCGGCTTTGAGCGCGGTCGGCAAGCACGTCGAGCCTTCGGGAACGATCGCGAGCGCGGCATCGTGGCGCTTCTTCGCGCGATCCTCTTCGGTTTCCTTGTGCGGCGGCGGAGCCGTGACCGCTTCAGGTTCCGGCTTGGCGGTTTCTTTTTTGGAACCGCCGCACGCTGCGAGGAGAACGAACACGAGTACGCGATGAGCCCTCATGGGGCAGCGTTGTACGATCGGTACAGAGCTGATACAAGGAGCTGTGGTGGCGCGTGCGACGACTCTCGAGCGCAACACGAAAGAGACGCAGATCGCCGTCGCGCTCGATCTCGATGGCAGCGGCCAGCGCACCATCAAGACGCCGCTCCCGTTCGTCACGCATATGCTCGACGCGTTCGCGCGGCACGGCCTGTTCGATCTGACGATCGCGGCAACTGGGGACATCGAAATCGACGGTCACCATACAGTCGAGGATATTGGCCTCGTGCTCGGCAGCGCGTTCGAGCAATGCCTCGGCGATCGCGCCGGCATCGTGCGCTACGGCTCGGCGACGTTGCCGATGGACGAGGTGCTCGCGACCGTCGCGATCGATTTTTGCGGTCGCCCCGCGTTCGTGTGGCGCGTGCAGGGCCTCGAAGGCAAATGGATCGGCGGCTTCGACTGCGAGCTCGCGAAAGAATTCTTCGCGGCGTTCTCGACCCGCGCGCAGTGCAACTTGCATGTCGTGCTGCACTACGGCGGCAACGCTCACCACGTCATCGAAGTGATCTTCAAGGCGTTCGCGCGCGCGTGCGACGCGGCCACGCGGATCGATCCGCGCCTCGGCGGCGCCGTGCCGTCGACGAAGGGCACGCTCACCGAGTGATCGCGATCGTCGACGTGTGCTCGGGCAATCTGCGCAGCGTCGAGCGCGCATTGCAGCACGTCGGCGCCGAGGTCGTGGTCACGCGCGATCCCGACGTCGTCCGCAACGCGGACAAGATCGTCGTGCCCGGCCAAGGCGCGTTCGCGCGGTTCATGCACGGTCTCGTCGAGCGCGGGCTCGAAGCGCCGCTGCGCGACGCGATCGAGCGCGGCGTGCCGTACTTCGGCATCTGCCTCGGACTACAAGTGCTGTTCGATCACAGCGAAGAAGGCGACGTCGACGGGCTCGGCGTCCTCGCCGGCAACGTCGTGCGATTTCGCCCGACCGATCGATCGATCAAAGTCCCGCACATGGGTTGGAACCGCGTCAGCGACAACACGTATTACTACTTCGTGCACTCGTATCACGCGGTGCCGGCCGATCGATCGATCGTCACACTCGAGGCGACGCACGGCATCGCGTTTTGCGCGGCCGTGCGAACGCGCAACATCTTCGCGGTGCAGTTTCACCCCGAGAAGAGCCAAGCAGCCGGGCTCGCACTGCTGCGCGACTTCGCATGAAGCTGTACCCGGCGATCGACTTGCTCGGCGGCAACGCGGTGCGGCTCGAAGCCGGCCGACGCGATCGCGCGACGATCTTCAGCGAGCGCCCGCTCGAGCTGATCGGCGAGCTCGCGCGCGGTGGCGCCGATCGCTTGCACGTCGTCGATCTCGACGGCGCGTTTGCAGGTGCACCGCAACAGACGGATCTGATCCGCCGGCTCGTCTCAGAATCGCCGATTCCCGTCGAGGTCGGCGGAGGGATTCGCGATCGCGCTGCGATCGATGCCGCGCTCGAGCTCGGCGCCGCGTTCGTCGTGCTCGGCACGGCTGCGGTTCGCGATCCCGCGCTCGTCGAGCTCGCGTGTCGCGAGCATCCTGGTAAGCTGATCGTCGCCGTCGACGCGAAGGACGGCATCGTCGCCGTCGACGGTTGGACCAAGACCGGTGACGTCAGCGCGCTCGAGCTCGGCGCGCGCGCCGCGAGCTGGGGCGCCGCCGCGTTGCTCTACACCGACGTCGCACGCGACGGCTTGCACACCGGACCGAACATCGACGCGACCGTGCAGCTCGCGCGCGCGTGCAGCTGCGAGGTCATCGCATCGGGCGGCGTCGGCAGCCTCGACGATCTCGCGCGGCTGCGCGATGCGGGCATCGCCGCCGTGATCGTCGGACGCGCGCTCTACGACAAGCGGTTCACGATCGAGGCCGCCTGCGAGGTCGCGCATGCTCGCTAGGCGGATCATCCCGTGCCTCGACGTCAAGGACGGTCGCGTCGTCAAGGGCATCAACTTCCTGCAGCTGCGCGATGCCGGCGATCCCGTCGAGCAAGCCGCCGCCTACGACGCGCAGGGCGCCGACGAGATCTGCTTTCTCGACATCTCGGCGGCACCGGAAGGGCGATCGACGATGGTCGACGTCGTCGCGCGAACCGCCGATCGCGTGTTCGTGCCGCTCACCGTCGGCGGCGGCGTGCGCTCGGTCGGCGATGCCGAGCGGTTGCTCGAGGCCGGCGCCGACAAGATCGCGGTCAACACGGCCGCGATTCGCGAGCCGTCGCTCGTCGCCGACATCGCCGCGCGGTTCGGCAATCAAGCGATCGTCGTCGCGATCGATGCAAAGCGGCGCGACAGCTCGTGGTCGGTGTTCAGCCACGGCGGCCGCACCGACGAAGGGCTCGATGCGATCGAATGGGCGCTACGCGTCGCCGAGCTCGGCGCTGGCGAGCTGCTCGTCACGAGCATGGATCGCGACGGCACCGGCAGCGGCTACGATCTCGAGCTGGTTCGCGCGATCGCGACGCGCGTGACCGTCCCGGTGATCGCATCGGGCGGCGTCGGCAAGCTCGACGATCTCGCGGCCGGGCTCGAAGCCGGCGCCGACGCCGTGCTCGCCGCGTCGATCTTTCATTTCGGCACGCACACGATCGGCGACGCGAAACGCCACCTCGCGGCGCGCGGAATCGCGATCAGGTCCGTCTGAACAAGCGCATCAACGTGACCTCGCCGAGCTGGCGCGATTCGCCGAGCTGAAGCTGCAGCCGCACGTTCTCGAACAGCTTGTTACCGGCGCCGAGCACGACCGGATAAACGAGCAAGCGGTACTCGTCGATGATGTCGTGTGGCATCAGCGAGTAGATCACCTGGCGACTGCCGGCGATCAAGATGTCGTTGCGCAACAGCGTCTTGAGCCGGCGCACTTCGGTCGCCAGATCGCCGCGCAGAAGCTGAGCGCCGCTCCAGTCGACGCGCTCGAGCGTCTTCGACGCGACCCATTTCGGGATCGAGTTCATCCGATCGGCGAAGCCTTGATCGTCGGTCGCGTTCGGCCATGCCGCGGCGAACCCGCGATACGTGTGCCGGCCGAGCAACATCGCATCGGCGGCGAACAGCTCCTCGCGCTTGAGCTGCGCGATCTGATCGTTCCAGAACGGCATCGACCAACCGGCGCGGTGGAACGTCTCTTGCGGACCGGGCCCTTCGATCACGCCGTCCAGCGTCATGAAGAGACTCGCGATCACGTTACCCATGCGTGCTTCTACCGCGCCCCGTCGATATGCGCCCGAGCGCACGCGACCTTTGTTGACACGTCGATCGGGTACGCCGAATGTAACGGTCATGGTCGATCCCGCGTTCGATGATCGCGGCCTGATTCCGTGCGTCGTGCAGGATGTCGACCGCGGCAGCGTGCTGATGGTCGCGTGGATGAATGCGGTCGCGATCAAGCTCACGCGCGAGACCGGCGTGATGCACTTCTGGTCGCGCTCGCGCAACGCGCTCTGGAAAAAGGGCGAGACCAGCGGCAACACGCTCGCGCTCGTCGAGCTGCGCGTCGATTGCGACGCCGACACGCTGCTCGCGATCGTGCGGCCGGCCGGCCCGGCGTGCCATACCGGCGAACGCAGCTGCTTCTATCGCGAGCTCGATGGCTCGCCCGGCGCCGACGTCGCGAATATCTTCGAGCGCGTCGATCGCGTGATCGCGCAGCGCCGCGATTCCACTGTCGAAGCGAGCTACACGAAGTCGCTGCTCGTCGCCGGCATGCCGAAGATCTTGGCGAAGATCGCCGAGGAGCACGGCGAGCTCGCAGCCGAATTACCCGACGGCGCCGCCGACAACGTCGTGCACGAAGCCGCCGATCTGATCTTTCACGTGATGGTCGGGCTCGCCGCGCGAGACATTCCGATCTCGAAGATCGAAGCCGAGCTCGCGCGCCGGTTCGGCACGAGCGGTCACGTCGAGAAGGCATCTCGCGCGTGAGCTTGCTCGCACCCGGCGGCGCACTCGCCCGCGCGATTCCGCATTACGAAGATCGACCGGAACAACGCGCGATGTCGACCGCGGTCGCGCGCGCGCTCGACGACATGCGGCCGCTGATCGTCGAGGCCGGCACCGGCACCGGCAAGACGCTCGCGTACCTAGTGCCCGCGCTGCAATCCGGCCGGCGCGTCGTCGTGTCGACCGGCACGCGCGCGCTGCAAGATCAGATCGCGCGGCACGACATCCCGCTGTTGCGTACGCTGCTCGCGCGGCCGTTCACCGCCGTCGTGCTCAAAGGCGTGAACAACTACGTGTGCAAGCGCCGGCTCGGCGAAGCGCGCGATCCTCAGCTCGACGATCTCCGCGAGTGGGCCGAGCACACCGAGACCGGCGATCGCGCCGAGGTCGAGTGGCTCGCCGAATCGTCGCCGCTGTGGAACGAGGTCACGACCACGCCCGACGCGCGCATCGGACCGCGTTGTCCGCACTTCGAGCGCTGCTTCGTCACGCAAGCGCGACGGCTCGCCGAAAAAGCCGAGCTGATCCTCGTCAATCACCACCTCTACTTCGCCGATCGCGCGCTGCGCTCTGCACATCCGGGCGCGCGCGTGTTGCCCGATCACGAGGCCGTGATCTTCGACGAGGCGCATCAGCTCGAGGACGTCGCAACCGAGCATTTCGGCGCGCGTGTCTCGACCCACAAGCTCACGCAGCT
>DASXEF010000245.1:0-2767 GCA_036490255.1 Kofleriaceae bacterium | reverse complement strand
TTCGCGACCGACACCGACGAATCGCACGCGCTCGGCGGCTCCACGGCCGCCGCGTTGTAGACCAGCGCTTGATCGCTCGTGACCGTGAACAGCACCGGGTTCGTCGACAGCGCCACTTTCGCGCCGGAGTTCTTCAGCGTGATGTCGACGATCACGAACACGTCGCCGCTCGCCGCCGCCACGCTGTTGATCTCGTTCGTCGTGCTCGCCGATCCGATCGTCAGATCGACGCCGGCCGACGACGAACCACTGCCGCTACCGCTACCGCTGCCATTCCCACCGCCGCCGCCGCCGTTATCCGCGCACGCGACCACGAGCGAGAGCACCAGCACGAGACGTCGAATCATGCCGCCGCGTATATGCGAAAACTCCGACGCTGTCATTTAAGATTCGCTGGTGCAGCTCTGGCTGCAGGTGCTGGCCACGCATTGCTCGAACGTCTGGAACAGCTCCTGGCATTGGGTCGAGTCGCACTGCGATTCGACCGCGCAGGTGTCGTTGGTCGTATCGTCGGGCGACCAGCACGCGCACTGCTCCAAGTAGGTCTCGACTTGCTCGTAGCAGCTACCGTCGAGCGCCTGCTGCGCGCACGACGAGCACGTCGAATCGTCGCCGTCGATCCAGCCGTAGAGCTGCGTGCACGCGGTGGTCAGCGGCTTCACCGCCGGCATCGGGCCGGTCGCGCTGCCGAACGCGAGCTCGGTCGGCGTTGCGCCCGGCGGGATCTCGAACACGACGACGCAGCGCGCGTCGCTACCGCCGTCGACCTGCGGCGGCTCGCATGGCGTGTTGCCGGTGAACGGCGATGGCCGGGACGTACCGTGCGTCGTGTCGAGCGTGAAGCTGCCGAGGTCGGCTTCGACCGGGCTCGACTCGAAGTTCGCGACCACCGCCGTGACCCAGACGTCGGCGCCACCGTCGTTGGTCGCGATGCTCTCCGCCGAGCTCACTTCGACTCCAAACGACCGGTCGGGCTGAGTCGTACAACCCACGAGCAGGCACATCGCGAATGCGAATTTTGTCCTCACCCGTTCGACGTAGGGCCGCCGCGCCGATCGAGCAACGGCCGTTCACGTTGCTTCACGCTAGGCTTCGCTCGTGTGGCTCGCCCACGCGTTAACGCTTCTACGCATTCCGATCGCGATCGCCGTCGCGCTCGAATACGGCCAGACGTGGCCGGTCGTCGCGTTGATCGCGCTCGCCGCCGCGACCGATGCCGCCGACGGCAACCTCGCGCGGTTCATGCAGCGGCGCGGTCACACCAAGCCCGCGATCGGCGGCTGGCTCGATCCGCTCGCCGACAAGATCTTCGTGGTGATCGTGCTGGCCGCGATCGTGGTCCACACGCACGACGTCGTGATCGTCGCGCTGATCGGCGCGCGCGAGCTCTTGCTGCTGCCGCTGTTGGCGATCTATCTCGCGCTGCGCCGCGATCGCAGCGAGCTCAAGGCCGACGCGATCGGCAAGCTCGCGACGATCGCGCAGTTCATCGCGCTCGCCGTCGCGGTTGCCCTGCCCCGTCACGCACTGCCCGGCGCGATCGTCGCCGCGGTGCTCGGTATCGCGTCGGTCGTGCACTACATCCGGGCACGACGGATGCAGCCTCGCTAGTCATGCAACATCTCATCGAACGGATGGCGAAGGCGCATCCCATGCCGGAGTCCGAGCTCGGGCCCGACGTCGTCGAGCACGCGCGCGTGCTGTTCGACTGCGCGCAGGTCTGCAGCGCGTGCGCCGATGCCTGTCTCGCCGAGACTCGCGTCGAGCCGCTCGTGCACTGCATCCGGCTCGACCTCGATTGCGCCGATATCTGTGGCACTACCGCACGCGTGTTGTCCCGTCAGACCGCGCCCGATCTCGGCGTGATCGCGATGCAGCTCGAGGTCTGCGCGCGCACCGCGCAGGCCTGCGCCGAAGAGTGCGAGCACCACGCCGCCCAGCACGCGCATTGCCAGATCTGCGTGATCGCGTGCAACGCGGCCGTCGATGCGTGCCGCAAGCTGCTCGACGCCGGCCGTCCCGAAATGCATCATTGACGCGCTTTGGGCCAGCGCGTCGTCATCCATCAGCTCGCCGCCGATCCACTCGAAGCCATCGAGCACGCCACGCTCGAGCCGATGGCGATGCCCGAAAATCTCGGGCCGCGCGACGTCGTGATCGAGGTCAAGAGCGCCGCCGCCGGCTGGGTCGACCTGATCATGGCGAGCGGCCAGTACCAGCACGTGCCGGCGCCGCCGTACACGCCGGGACTCGAGTACGCCGGCACGGTCGCGTGGACAGGACCCGAAGTTAACACTGTTAACATTGGCCAGCGCGTGCTCGTCGATCCGTTCTTGGCCGGCCCGCGCTCGAGCGGCTCGTATCGCAACTACGGCGGATTCGCGTCGTATGCCGTCGCGCCCGCCGACGCCGTGCACGCGATTCCCGGCGCGCTGACGTTCGATCAGGCGTGCAACCTGCTCGGCAACTACGAGACCGCGTATCACTGCTTGATCGCGCGCGGCCACTTGCGCGCCGGCGAGACCGTGCTGATCCACGGCGCGTCTGGCTCGGTCGGGCTCGCCGCGGTGCATGTCGCGAAGCTCGTCGGTGCGACCGTGATCGCGACCGGGCGATCGCAGGACAAGCTCGCGGTCGTCAAAGCGCAAGGCGCCGATCACGTGATCGGCACGACCAACCTCAAGACCGACGTCAAAGCGCTCACCGGCGGCCGTGGCGCCGACGTGGTCTACGACGGCGTCGGCGGCGACATCTCGGTCGAGTCGCT
>DASXEF010000232.1:0-5117 GCA_036490255.1 Kofleriaceae bacterium | reverse complement strand
CGACAAGCCACGTGGTTTCTGGAGCTCGCTGTTCCGCCGAAAGAAGTAAGCTTTCATCATGACTGGTCGCGCCATCGCTCACGCCCTCGCCGTCGTCGTCGCGCTCGGCGCGATCGTCGGCGGCATCGCCGGGCTCGCGAGCGGCGTGCCGGCCGCGCTCGGCGTGTTCTGTCTCATCATCGGCGGCGTGTTGTGCTCGCTGATCCCGCTGTCGCTCAAGAACTCGCGCGCCGCGTGGTCGGTGATCGTCTCGATCTTGGCCGTGTGGACGATCGGCACGTTCTTCGGCGCGGCGTCGCTCGCGAAGGCGCTGCACGTCGGGCTCGGCGTCGCGCTGTTGCTACCGCTCGTGCTCGCGGTCGGCACGATCGCGTTCGTCTCGATCCGCGCCGAGTATCCCGACGACTGACGTCGCTGCGCTGCTCGCCGCCGTCTACGCGAATCCCGACGACATCGCGACGCGCCAAGTCTACGCCGATGCCCTGACCGACCTCGGCGACCCGCGCGGCGAGTTCATCGCGCTGCAGTGCAACGGCAGCGATCCGGCGCGCGAACGCGACCTGCTCGAATCGCATCGCGAACACTGGCTCGGCGCGCTCGCGCCGCTGCTTCACATCAAGGGCAGCGAGTTCGCGAACGGATTCTTGGCGACGGCGCGCGTGCGCGCGATGGAGCGCGCGGCGATCGGCCATCCGCTGTGGTCGACGGTCGTCCAGGTCGATTTCGTGCGCGGCGGCGAAGCCGCGTCGGCGCTCGTGATGTCGCCGCAGATGCGCTCGCTGCGCGGCGTGAGCGGGCTCGACGCCGCCGCCCTCGGCACGCTGTGCAGCGACGGCGATGCACTGGCGATTCGCGAGATCGAAGCGCACGCGCCTGCGATCGCGCCGGCCGATGACGGCAGCTGGCGCATCGACACCGACGTCGCCGCGACGATCGCGAACGCGCGCGGCTTGCCCGAGCTACGCCGGCTCGTGATCGCCGCGCACGCGCCGCTCTATCGCCCGCGTCACATGCGATGGCTCATCAGCTCGCCGCTCGCCGGCCGACTCGAGCAGCTCGAGATCCGAGGCATCGGCGAGCTCCAACACTGGGGCGAGCTGTTGCCGTACGCGCATCACGCGCTCGGCGAGCTCGTGATCCGCGACGCGCGCGGGCGAGCGCATTTTCGCCGCGGCAACGATGGCAAGCTGAGCGAGCTCGAGCTCGACGTGCGCGGGATTCACGCGAGCCTGCGCCGCGACCCCGCGCAACGGATCGCGCAGCTGCCGCCGGGGCTCTTGACCACCGTGACGATCACGCAATGACGCTCGAGGCACTGCTCGCCGCGGTCTACGCACATCCCGACGATATTGCGGCGCGCTTGGTCTACGCCGATGCGCTGGCCGACGCCGGCGATCCGCGCGGCGAGTTCATCGCGCGACAGTGCCGCGGCGACGAAGCGCGCGACCTGCTCGCGGTGCATCGCAACCGGTGGCTCGGCGCGCTCGCACCGATCCTGCATCCGAAAGGCAGCGAGTTCGTCAACGGCTTCTTGACGACCGCCCGCGTGCGCGACGAAACGCCCGCCAAGCTGCGCAACGCCGTCGGCGATCCGGTGTGGTCGACGGTCGTCGAGATCGATTTCGTGCGCGGCGAGGCCGGACCTGCGAACGCGATCATCAAGTCGCCGGTGATGTGTACACTGTATACAGTATACAATCTGGAGAGCGACGCATTCGCGGCGTTGTGCAGCAGCGCTCGCCCGTTGCCGCTGCGTACGATCACCGCGCACGCATCGCCGTACTTCGAACGCCTCGACGACACGTCGAGCACCGAGCTCGCGACGGCCATCGAGCATGCCCCCGGTCTGCCCGCGCTCCGCCACCTCGTGCTCACCGCCGATTCGCACCTGTATCACCCGCCGTATTTGCGCTGGTTGCTCGCGTCACAGCTCGTCGGTCGGCTCGAGTTGCTCGAGCTCGAAGGGTTCGGCGGCAACGACCCCGACTGGGCCGACGTGGTGCGTGACGCGCATCCCGGGCTAGGTCGGCTCGTCATCAACAACATTCGCGTCCCACGCGACGAGCACGGCAGGCTCGCGATCAGGTAGCAAACGCGGCGTGCGTGCCCGCGGCGATCAACGCGGCGCTCGCCGGCGCGTCGCTGCCGCCGAACGCGACTTCGATCCGCGCGATCGCATCGGCGAAGATCGTGTCGAGCCGCGCGAACGTCTCCTGCGGCGTGCCCGGCATGCCGCTCGCGACCGCGAGCTGCAGCGCCGACGCGAGATGCGGCTGATCCGATTTATCCGGCGCGAACGGGACGACGAGCTGCGCGAGCGGCGCGAGCCAGCGGGCGCGGATCGGGCGCGGGAGCGTGCCCGCTTCGGGCGCTTCCAAGATGAACATGTCGCCGGGCTCGCACGGTTGCCGCAGCAGCTCGAGCGCCGCCGGCGTCGCGAGCTCGTGCAGCAAGTAGCGCCGCGCCAGGTAATAGACCCACACGAGCAGCTTGAAGCTCGCGTAGTGCGCGCCGAAGCTGACCACTTCATCGCGGATCGCCGCGAGCTCGCCGGCGCCGTCGCCCTGCAAGTAGCCGTCGCAGAATCGCGTGATCATCTTGTCGGAGCCCGAGCAAACCTCGGTCACGCCGATCAACGTGCCGCTCGCTTCAGCTTCTTCCGTCATCGATTGCGGCGTGAACGGCGGCGGTTGCCAGCCGCCGACGAGCGTGCGCACGAGCATCGCCTGCGTCCACATGCCGACGCCCTGCGCGGCCTTCGCGAGCGCCGCCGCGAACGCCGGCACGCTGCCGCGCTTGAACAAGTAGAACCACGGCAGCGACGATCCGAGCTGACTGACGCGCCACAGATCCATCACGTCGGGCTTGTACGCGCGACCGTTCGCATAGCCGGTGCGCAGCACGCACAGCGCATCGACGATCTCGTCCCAGTGCGCCGACGTCTGGCGCAGCGCCGACGCGTTCATCGGCTTCGCGTGCTGGAAGCGCGCGCCCGAATACGGGCACGTCTTGTACTCGATGTCGTCGGGTTTCAAGAATTCAGCCGGCGTGCGGCCTTCGCGCAACGGCCGGCCTTCGTCGTCGCGATGAAACTTCTCGGTGACCATCCGCTGCAGCCGGCTCACGGCACCCCGATGATCTTGTGCAGCTGCAAGCTCAGCCGCCATTTCGGGTTCGCTTCGACGAGCGCCAGCGTTCGCGCGAGGCTCGTCGCATCGCCGGCGCACGGCTGCACGAAGTAGTGCTCGCACGCGTAGCGCGCTTCGTAGCGAGCGAGCACGGCGGCGTCGACCGTGTCATCGATCACGACTTTGAGCTCGTCGGGCGTTGCCGTCACGAGCTCGATCGAGCGCGTGTGAAACTGCGGTTTCGGCGAGATCGTCAACCAATCGACGGCGGCCGCCGGCACGCGCGTGCCGTTCGATTCCATGTGGACGCGAAATCCGGCGGCGTGCAACGCGCGCTCGAGCGGCTCGTCGTATTGCAGCGTCGGCTCGCCGCCGGTGACGACGACCATGCGCGCGCGATGGCGATCGAGCTCGAGCAGGCGCGCGACGATCGCATCGGCGTCGAGCTTGACCGCGCCTTCGGCCGCGAAGTCGGTATCGCACCACGTGCACGCGAGGTTGCACGCGGCGAATCGCAAGAACACGCACGGCCGGCCGGCATGCGCGCCTTCGCCTTGCAACGTCGGTCCGAACAGCTCCTTGACGAGATACGACAACGCTTGATGCTATAGCGCAGCGATGCGAATCGGCGTAGCTCTCGCGCTCGGCGTCGCGTGCCATAAGGCGCCGCCGCCATCGCCGCCGCCGCCCGCCGCGACACAGCCGGTCGCCGGCGACTGCACCGCGCTGCCGTTCGTGCCCGAAACGCCGGTGCCCGAAGCATCGGCCGCGGCGTGGCTCGGCTCGGACCGGCTCGTCGTCGTCGGCGATAGCGGCAACCACGGGGCGTACGTGATCGTCGATGCCGACACCGGCGCGACGGTCGAGCAAGGCCAGCTGCCGCTCGGCGACTCGTCCGATGATCTCGAAGGCTTTTCCGAGCACGCGGGGCTGTTCTACGGCGTGATCTCGGCCGGCTGGATCTACACGTGGAAGCGCGCCGGCAGTGGCTTCGAGCTCGTCGACGGGCCGTATCCGCTCGGGCCGGTCGATCTGTCGGCGAAGAAGAACGCGAAAAAGCCGCCGAAAACCGACGGCATGGTGTGCGACGCGCACGGCGTGAACTGCGGCCGCAACTACGAGGGCCTGTGCCTCGCGAAATCGCCGACTGCGAGCGGGTGCGACGGCTACGTCGCGTCGAAGTCCGACGGCCACTTGTACTGCGTCGCGTTCGACGCGAATCACCACCTCGCCGTGCGCCGCGAAGGTGCGATCTACGTCGACGAGCCCGCGCGGCTCGCCGACTGCACCTACGACGACGCCGGCAACCTGTGGGCCGCCGACAACACGTTCGGGCTGGCACAAGTGTTCAGGATCGACGCCGGCAGCGCCGTGCCGCTCGACAAATTCGGCCCCGGCTTCCCCGAAGTCATTGCCGTGCGTGGCGACGTGTTTTACCGGATGTCCGATCTCGGCGGTGCGCCGAGCCTGATGGCGAAATTTCGCTGCTCGCCGATCGCCAAGTAGACTTGTTACGTGCAGTGCCCGTATTGCAGCGGCGACTCGAGCGTGACGGAGACGCGCGTCACCGCCGACGGGCTGCGCCGGCGTCGGGTCTGCACCGCGTGCAAGCGCCGCTTCACGACCTACGAGAAGCTCGGCGCGCCGAGCCTGAAAGTAACCAAGCGCGGTGGCGAGCTCGAGCCGTTCGACGGCGACAAGCTGTTTCGCGCGCTCCAACGCGTCGCCGCACATCGCAACACGCTCGCCGACGACGACTTGCGTCGCATCGCGCGAGACATCGAAGCGACGCTGATCGATGGCGGGCGCAAGTCGGTCGCTTGGAACGACATCGTCGCGCTTGCACTCGATCGACTTCGCAACGTCGATGCCGTCGCGGCGCAGAGGCTCGCCGCGAATTACACCGACGAGAGCGGCGCCGTCCGATTCGACGACGCCGCTCGATCCGATCCGTCGCCTCAGCTCGGGTTGCCCCTGGCCGACGACGAC
>DASXEF010000229.1:0-2220 GCA_036490255.1 Kofleriaceae bacterium | reverse complement strand
GGTGACAAGCTCGCGGCTCCGATCGATGCGCCGAAAATCGTCGATTCGGCCGACGCGGCGCCCGCACGGCGCTGCGATCCGACCGCGGCGTTCGGCTCCGCGATCAACCTCGGGTCCGCGCTCAACACGGCGCTGAACGAGGCGACGCCGCGGCTGTCGCTCGACGAGCTGACGATCGTGTTCTCGCAGCTCAACGCCGACGGCACGTGGGACATGTACACGGCGTCGCGCGCGAGCACGACCGAGCCGTTCGGCGCGGCGAGCGTGATGGCCTCGCTCAACTCGGTCTACACCGACGTGTGGCCGACGCTGACGCCGGACGCGCTCGGCATCTACTTCAACTCCGACCGAGACAACTCGATGACCGGCGCCGAAGACGTGTTCTACGCCGGACGCGCGAGCGCGACGGCCGACTTCGACGCGCCGGCGATCGCGAGCGGCTTCGAGACGACCGACAGCCAGCCGTACGTCGCGGGCGATGGCCTCGCCGTGTACTTCTCGAGCTCGACGCGCCCCGAAACCACGGGCGGCGGCGATCTGTTCTACGCGCCGATCGACGGCAGCGGTCACGTCGGCACCGCACAGGTCCTGATCGGCGGCGTCAACACGCCGGCGTACGAGCAAGTCCCCGTCGTCACGCCCGACGAGCTCACGCTGTTCTTCTGCCGCTCGAACGGCACCGACGACGACATCTTCACGGCGTCGCGGTCGTCGATGTCGTCGCCGTGGGGCGCCGGCAGTGCGGTGCCCGGATACGCGACCGTCGGCGCCGAAGAAGTCCCGTCGTGGATCTCGCCCGACGGTTGCGACTTGTACTTCTACGACAACGGCTCCGACATGCCCGACGCACAAGGCCTCGACGACATGTACGAGATCGTTCGCGGGTCGTAGGCACGCCGAGCGAACGCGCAGCAGCCTAATCAACTTGCGGCAGCGGGATCTCGTCGCGCTTCTTGCGAATGCGCAGCGGCACGATCGCGTTGCCGCCCTCGCGATCCGCCGCCGAGCGATTCGCGAGCTGGCCGCACGCGGCGTCGATGTCGTCGCCGCGCGGCGTGCGCAAGTACGTCGGCAACCCGAGCCGCTTGCACTCCATTTGAAATGCTTCGATGGCCGCGTCGCTGGGCCGCTCGTACGGCGCTTGCGGATGCGGGTTCCACGGGATGATGTTGACCTTGCACTTCACGCCGCGCAGCAGCTTCGCGAGCTGCGCCGCGTCGCGCGTCGAATCGTTGACGCCCGCGAGCAGCACGTACTCGAACGTGATCCGGCGGCGCTGCTCGAGTGGATACGCCTTGAGCGCCGCGAGTAGCTTCGCGATGTTCCACTTGCGATTGATCGGCATGATCTCGTCGCGGATCTCGTCGTTCGCCGCGTTGAGCGAGACCGCGAGGTTCGGCCGCACCGCCGTCTCGGCGCCGAGCTTCTCGAGCTTGGGCACGAGGCCCGAGGTCGACACCGTGATGCGGCGCTGGCCGAGCTTGGCGCCCTTGTCGTTCGTCAGGATCTTGATCGACTGGATCAGCGCGTCGTAGTTGTGCAGCGGCTCGCCCATGCCCATGTAGACGAGGTTCGTGATCCGGCGGCCCCGATCGACCTCGGCGAGCAGCTTTCGCCCGAGATAGACCTGGTCGACGATCTCGCCGGCCGTCAGGTTGCGCACGAGGCCGAGCTTTGCGGTCGCGCAAAACTGGCAGTCGACGGCGCAGCTGACCTGCGACGAGATGCACTGCGTGGTCTTTTCGCCGTCGGGGATCAGCACGCTCTCGATCGACTGGCCGTCGTGCGTGACGAGCCGCAGCTTGCGCGTGCCGTCGCTCGAGGTCTGGACCTCGGCGATCTGCAGCGAGCCGATCGTCGACTCGTCGGCGAGCTGGCCGCGAATCTCGGCGGAGACGTTCGTCATCTCGTCGAAGCTGCGTGCGCCGGTGCCGTGCACCCAGCGCCAGATCTGCTCGCCGCGGAACTTCGACCAGCCGTGCGCGATCGCGAAGGCTTCCGCTTCGTCGAGGGTCAGTGCGCAGAGATCGGTCTTCGTCACGGAGCTGTGTAGCTACCAAAGCCCGGGGACGTAGTCCATTAGCGCAACTTCGGTCTCGTAAGTCGACGAGATCGTTCACCGTGGTGGGGACGGACTAAAGCGAGCCACCACCTCGGGCACCTCGACGCGCAGCATCGCAAGGCGCCGCCAGGCGCTTCGCTTTAGTCCGTCCCCAGCGC
>DASXEF010000227.1:0-3377 GCA_036490255.1 Kofleriaceae bacterium | reverse complement strand
AGAAGTGCATCGACTGGGTCGACGAGCTCGGCATGAAGCTGAACTCGCCGCGCCCGGCCGAACAGCGCGGCGGCTCGGTCGTGTTCGACTTCGTCGGTTCGGCCGACGTCTGTCGCGAGCTCAACCGCCGCAAGTATTTCTGCGATCACCGGCCGGGCGTCGGCATCCGCATCGCGCCGCACTTCTACACGAAGCCGGAAGAGATCGAGCTGTTGTTCGCCGAGATCAAGAAGATCCGCGGCGGCGCCGGAAAATAAGCGCGACGACGACAAGCGCGATCGGCCAATTCGCGGCGCCGCCCGCATTACACGCGTAGAACGTCGTCGTGCTCGGCGCGCTCGGGCCGACGCCGGCATCGGGCGGCGGCGTGGTGCTGACCGACGTGCCGAACAGCGAGATCTCGAGTGGATCCGTCAGCTGCGGCGACGTGATCTGCAGCGTCTCCTTGAACGCGCCGAGGCTCGTCGGGTGAAAGCCGATCGAGAACGTCGCGCTCTCGTTGGGATCGAGCGACGTCGGAAAGTTCGGGCTATCGATCGAGAACGGCGCGTTCGGCGTCGGTCGGTTGATCTCGAGCGCGCTCGCGTTGCAGTTCTGGATCACGACGCGCTGACCGTCCGCGACGAACACGTGCACGGGCACGTCGCCGAAGTCGAGGCTCTGCGGCGCGATCGCGCCGCCGCTGCCGATGAAGCTCGCGGTGAGCAGCGTCGTCGCGGTCGGTTGCGACAGATCGTCGGTCGTCCACGTCAACATGTCGGTGATCGTCGTGACCTGCGATTGCCGCTCGGGGGTGACCGCGATCGTCGCGGTGTCGGCGGCGGCGAGCGAAGCGGGGTAGAGCGTCGGCGCGTCGAACGCGAGCTGGAACGGCGACGTGTCGGGCAGCGACGGCGCGGTGAGCTCGAGCGTCGCGGTGCCGGAGTTCTGCAGCGTCGCGGTCGCGCTCGCGGTCGGCTGACCGATGCAAAACGTGCCGACGTCGAGCAGCGACGGCGCGGCGTACTGCGGCGTCACGACGCTGGCGCTGATCGGGATGTGGATCACGTCGCCGGCGGTATCGGTGACGACGAGCCGCGACGCGATGCCGCTGACGGCTTGTGGATCGAGCGTCACGTCGATCGTCGCCGGCGTGACCGTGCTCGACAGCGTGCCGACGCTCAGGTTCGCGCTCGGAACGTCGAGCGTGGGCTGGCCCGAAAACGTCAGCGGTGCGCCGGAGCTCGCGAGCGTGAACGTCAGCGTTTGTGGCGTCGTGCCGAGCCGCACCTCGCCGAGCGCGACGGCGGTCGGCTGCGCGGACAGCGGCGCGGCCGTGCCGTTGCACGTCGCGGCAACGCTCGCGGTGCCGTCGGGCGACTGCGCGGTGATCGTCGCGGAGCCGACGCCGCTCGCCGCCGGCGCGCAGATCGCGGTCACGGTCGCGAGCATCGTCGGCGACACGGTGATCGAATTCGCCGAGGTCGAGATCGCGTCGGCCGGCGACGTCATCAGCGTCGGTGTGGTGTCGCGATTGCCGCGGTTCGCGAGCTGGAACGTCAGGCTCGACGACTTGCCGACCGGCACGTCGCCGAAATCGAGCGCATTCGCGCCGACGGCCGCGAGCGTCGCGCCCTGGCCGATGCCGGCGAGCGGCACCGAGTGGGTGCGATCGACGCCGTCGTTGAACGACACGAGCAGCGTCGCGTCGCGCCGCGCGATCGCACTCGGATCGAACGTCACGGTCAGATCGGCTTCGGCGCCGGCCGCGAGGCTGCAAGGCAGCACGGTGCACGCCGTGCCCGAGACCGAGAACGTCCAATCCTCGGCGGCGCCGATCACGACGTCGACGACGCGCACGTCGGTGATCTGCAACACGCCGGCGCCGAGGTTCGACAGCCGCACGATCGTCTGTGCCTGCGCGCTCGTGACTTCGACGGGCTGCGCGACATCGACGGTCGCCGGCGTGACGCCGAGCACCGGTCCGGTCGCAGGCACGCCGGTGCAATCGAGCGCGACGCTCTGCGACAGCCGCTGGCTCGCGTCGGTCGCGATATCGAGATGCGCGGTGTGCGTGCCCGCGCTGCGCGGCGTGCACGAGACGAGCACGCTCGCGCTGCCGTTCGGCGGCACCGCCGGAATCGCGCCGTCGCAATACGGCGCATCGGGATTGCACGGCGCCGACAGCACGAAGTCGCCGTCGAGATCGTCGGTCTGCAAGAACAGCTTCGTGATCGGCGATGTGCTCGCGTTGGTGAGTGCGAGCGGCAGCGATGCGGTATTGCCGACGGCGACCGGGCCGAACGACAAGCTCGTCGGCAATGGCACGAGCCCGGTGCCGGATGCGTCCTCGCACACGCCGAGCAGATCGACGAGCGCGTCGCCGGTCGTCGCGTCGGTCGCGTGGACGAGGCAACGCTCGATCCCCGGCGGCTGCGCCGCGCCACACGGCAGCCCGACCTGCTTCATGCCGTTGCCGGCGATCGTGAAGTTGTCGCTGCCGACGATGACGTCGGGATCGCACGACACGTCGGGCGACAGCTCGACGTCGATGCTCGAGCTCGTCGTGTTCGTCAGCGTCGCAGTGCCGGAGTCGCCGCCGCCGGTGACGTGCGTGATCGTGACCGGCGGCGTCGCGGTCACGTCGCCGTTCCCTACGGCGTATGCTGACGCCGCGACGGCACCGAGCACGATCGCGACGGCCAACGGCCGGCGCATCACAGCCGTCCGATCACCCCGACCGTCGGCGCGAACGCGGTCTGCTCGAACGACTGCCCCTTGTACAGCACGTTCGCTACGTTGAAGTAATGCTCGACGCCGAGCTCGCCTTCGATGCTGAAGTGGCCGTTGATCACGAGCTCGAGGCCGCCCGCGAGGCGCCCGCCGACCGCGATCTGGTTGTCGTTCATGTCGTCGGTGAAGAAGAACAGCGGCAAGCCCACGGCCGCGTACGGCCGCAAGAAGTCGGTGAGGAACAAGTAGCGCGCGCCGAGGTACGCGCCCCAGATGTTCGCTTTCATGCCCTGGATCTCGATGTGAAACGAATCGGTCACCGGATAGACGATACCCGCGCCGAGCGCGAAGCCGCGCCAGTGGTTGCCGTCGATGCGGATCTGCCCGACCGCGCCCGGCATGATGTGCTCCGGCGCGACGTAGATCGCGGCGGCGAGCTGCGCGGTCTCGTCGGGAACGTACGCGGCGACCTCGTGGCTGTAGTCGGCTTTGACGTGACGCTCGCGGCCGTTGCCGTCGGCGGTGCCGTACGTGCGGCCTTGGATCAGCCAGCCGTTGACTTGCTCGGGCGGTTTCGGCGGCGGCGTCGGCGCCACGGGCGTCGGCGGTGCAACGACCGGCGCTTCGTCTTGCAGCGCGATCGTGACGTCCTTGGTCTCGCCCTC
>DASXEF010000442.1:0-10036 GCA_036490255.1 Kofleriaceae bacterium | reverse complement strand
GCGCATCGCCATAGAAATGGTGATAGCGCTTGAGCGCCTCGATCAGCAGATAGTTCATCGGCATCCAGACCGGACCGCGCCAGTTCGAGTTGCCGCCGAAGATCGAGCTGTCGGATTCGCCCGGCGCGTAGTGCACCTCGTAGTCGCGGCCGTCGAGGTGCAGCACGAACGGGTGATCCTTGTGATACCGCGACAGCGATCGAATGCCGTGCGGCGATAAGAATTCGTTCTCGTCGAGCATGACCTGCAGCACGCGCTCGAGGCGTTCGCGGCTCGGGATCGCGAGCAGGCGATTCTGATGATCGATGTCGAGCTGGATCGAGATCGTGCGCGCGAGCTCGGGGCGGTTGTCGAAGAACCACCACAGTCGATCGGCGAAGATCGGCAGCGCGTGGAGCAATTCGTCGTCGAGCGCTTCGACCGCGAACAGCGGCACGAGGCCGACCAACGAGCGGATCGGCAGCACGCGCGGCCCGTCGGGCGTTTGCATGTGATCGTAGTAGAAGCCGTCTTTGGCCGACCACAAGCCGTCGCCGCCGAGCGTGTTCGTCGCGCGCGCGATCGCGACGAAGTGCTCGAAGAACTTGAGCGCGAGGTCGGCGTACGCGCTCTCGTCTTTCGCGAGCTCGCACGCCATCGCGAGCATCGTCGTGCAGTAGAACGCCATCCACGCGGTCGCATCGGCCTGGATCAGCTCGCCGCCGCCGGGTAACGGCTGACTGCGATCGAACACGCCGATGTTGTCGAGGCCGAGAAAACCGCCGGAAAATAAATTATCGCCGCCGGCGTCCTCGCGATTGACCCACCACGTGAAGTTGATGAGGCACTTGTCGAACGCGCGCTCGAGGAACTCGCGGTCGTAGCCGTAGCCCGCTTCGCCGGCGAGCTGATAGATGCGCCACACGGCCCACGCGTGCACCGGCGGATTGACGTCGCCGAACGCGAACTCGTACGCCGGCAGCTGGCCGTTCGGGTGCATGTACCACTCGCGCATCAGCAGCAAGAGCTGCTGCTTCGCGAACGTCGGATCGAAGCGCGCCTGCGCGACGCAGTGAAACGCGAGATCCCACGCGGCGAACCACGGGTACTCCCAACCGTCGGGCATCGCGATCACGTCGCGCGCCCACAGCTGCTCCCAGCCGCGATTGCGCACGAATTTTCGGCCCGGTGGCGGCGGCGGTTGCCCCGGATCGCCGTCTTGCCAGTGCTCGACGATGTAGTGATAGAACTTGCGCGACCACACGAGGCCGGCGTCGGCCTGGCGCACGACGTTGCGCTCCGCGTCGGTCATCGGCGACGGCCGGACCTCGCGGTGATAGGCCTCGCACTCGGTGCGGCGCAGCTTCATGATCGCGTCGAAGTCGCCGAACGGCGCGCTCGTCGCGTGAGTCTCGGCGGTGAGCCGCAGCCGCACGTGACGCTCTTCGCGCGGGCCGAGCTCGAGCACCTGCCACGCGGCGCACTTGGTGCCGTGCAGCTGCGGATCGACCGCGGCGCCGATGCCGTCGACCACGCGGCGATGAAACGCATCCTTCGTGTACTTGCTCGCGCTCGGCGCGTCGAACAGGCGCTCGCAGTTGGTCTCGTTGTCGGTGAACAGCCAATCGGCCTTGCCTTCGCACTCCATGCGGAAGTGGCCGAGCGTCGGCTGACCGACGCGCACCGCCGACGGCGTCGCGAGCTCGATCGAGCCGGCCTTGTCGTAGCCTTCGCCGGTGCGGCCCCACGCCCACGTGTTGCGCAGCCACAGTTGCGGCAGCACGTGGATCGTCGCGGCGACGTCGGCGCGATTGGCGACCGTGATGTCGATCAAGAGGTCGTCGGGGCCGGCCTTCGCGTACTCGACGAACACATCCCAATAGCGGCGGTCGTCGAACACGCCGGTGTCTTCGATCTCGTACTCGAGATCGGCTTTGCCGCGGCGCGCGTTGCCGTCGACGAGCTGCGCGTACGGAAACTCGGCGTGCGGATACTTGTAGAGCGCGCGCAAATACGAGCTCGTCGGCGTGGCGTCGAGAAAGTAATAGAGCTCTTTGACGTCTTCGCCGTGATTGCCTTCGGGCCCGGTCAACCCGAACAGACGCTCCTTCAAGATCGGATCGACGCCGTTCCACAGCCCGACCGAGAAACACAGCCGGCACTCGCGATCGCAGATGCCGAGCAGGCCGTCTTCGCCCCAGCGATACGCGCGACTGCGCGCGTGATCGTGCGGCAAGTACGTCCAGCACTCGCCGGTCGCCGAGTAATCCTCGCGCACCGTGCCCCATTGCCGATCCGCGAGATACGGGCCCCAGCGTCGCCAGTTGCGCACGCGGCGCAGGTCGTCGGCGATCCGATCGTGCTCTGCAGTCACCTGCCGTGCACGTTAACGCGAATCGGCTCAGCGATCGCGGCCGCGCTCGGATTGATGCGCGACGGCAGCCCATTCGATCCGCTGCGGCGTCGCGAGGCCGAGCGTCACGATCGCGGTCGACAGCTGGACTTTCATCGAGCGCTGATATGCCTGCGCGGCGCGCAAGCGTTCGCGCGTGAGGATGCCGGTCTCGACGAGGTAATCGCCGAAGCCCGGCAGCTCCGGAATCGGTCGTTTGACAAACGCGCGTGGGATCGGTTGGCCGCGCATCGTCGTCGCCTCGCCGTTCGGATCGCGCTCCGAGCCCAGGCGCGTGTTGCGCTGCGAGCCGCGTGCGGGTGCCGTCGTCGAGTACGGCGCGGTCGGTCGCTCGGGTGGCGAGGTGGTTCCCTTCGCGAAGCGCGTCGGAAACCGACCAGCCGCAGCAGCTGGTGCCGGGAGTTGTTGAGCTGCTGCGGCTGGTCGAGCTGATGGACTGACGATCGCGAGCCAATCGGCGGCATCGCGATCGCCGGGCGAGAGGCGCAGAGCCTCTCTAAAAAAGATGGCGGCGGATTCGTTTTCGTTACGGCGCGCGGAGAGCTCGCCGAGCAAGCGATACGCGGAGCTGCAGTGCGGATCGATGCGGATGATGTCACGCAGATCGCCCTGTGCATCGAGATCGCGGCGCAACGCGATGCGAGCTTTCGCGCGGAGCAGCAGCAACGGCACGCACTCGGGCTCCTCGTCGAGCGCGTCCGAGACCAGCGCGACAACCCCGGGATAGTGCCGGGCCTCGAACAGCTCGTTAGCTGTCGCGATGACTCCTCGATCCACGATCGGATATGCAGCAAGGGATGGGCCAGCGCGTCGCGTGCGCAACTGCGCACGATCACGCACGATCCGCGCGATCCCGTCGGGGCCTCGATGCTCCGATGCATGGGAACCCGCTCCCCCGGGTTGGCTGGCACAGCTGTGTTTCGCCCGGCATACTTCCAGCGTGCGACGCGCCGCGCTGCTCGGGCTCGCGATTGCCGCGACGATGCCAGCGTTCGCGCAGGCGGACGACAAACCGAAGTCCGGATCCGATCCGACGTTCTGGCGCGACGTCTTGTATCCGCATCGCGACGAGGTCGATACGGTGCTCGACCGTTGCCGCACCGCGCTCGACGAGCTCGATACCGCCGAGCTCGCCGACGCATCACCGTCGACAAGTGCGCGTCGCAAGCTCGCGGTCGAGCTGGAAGGCGCGCTGCGCTACGCGCGCAAGCTCGAGCCCGACAACGCCGACGTGCTGCAGCTGCTCGGCCGCGTCGCCGACGATGCCGGCGATGCGAGCGTCGCGCGCGACGTGCTCGCCGATCTCGTCCACCGCGTCGGCGAAGATCACGCCGGCGCCGACGCACTCGATCGGATCGGCGCGGCCGCGATCGACGCCGGTCACTACGACGACGCGATCCACGCGCTGCGCCTCGCGCAGGTCGCGGCGTACACCAGCATCGGCGCGAATGCGCACGCGCTCGTCCATCTCGCGACCGCGCTCGAGCTCGCCGGTCACAGCGGCGCCGCGATCGACGTGCTCGACGACGCGCTGCCGCCGCAGGCCTCGTTCGAGCCCAACGAGCTCGCGCTGGTCGGCTTCGCGCTCGCCGTGCAATACGACCGAGACGAAGAGCGCGGCGCCGCGTTCGACATCCTCGATCGCATGAAGCAGCAGCTCGGCGACCAGCTGGCGCCCTCGCTGCAAAACGCTCTCGCGCGCATGAGGTTCGCGCCGGCCGAGGACGAGCTGTACTATCGCGCCTTGATGGCAGAGGTCATCGGCGATTGGTCCGAGGCGCGCACCGAGTGGCTGCTCTATGCAGCCGACGATGCCGCGCCGTACCGCCGCCGCGCGGTCGATCACGCGCACGCGATCGATCGCCTGCCGCCCGCGGCCAAGGAGCGCGCGGTGCAGTTGCCGGCGATGCCGTCGATCTACCTGCCGCCGCCACCGCCGCAACCGCAGGTGACGCCGTGAAGCCCGCGCTGCTCGTCCTCGCGCTGTCCGCAACCGCGAGCGCGAACGTGTGGCAGCACGCGGTCGATACCGGCGCGCCCGATCCGCAACGCGACGTGTACACCAGCGAGCTGCAATCCGGCGACGAGCTCGCCGAGCAAGCGACGGCGCAAGCCGCCTCGCGCGACGCGATTCGTACATTGATCCAGCACGCGGTCCTGTCGTATCGCAACGCCGCCGCCGCCGAGCCGACCGAAGGCGAGCCGTGGTACCGGCTCGGCCGGGTGCTGTTCTCGTTCTACTTCGAGTGCGAGGGCGCGTCGCAAAACGTCTCGGTGTTGTGCATCAACGACCCGAGCTACTTCGATCGCGTCCACGCGCAAGAAGTGCTCGACGCGTGGAGCGAGTTCGAGAAACGCTCGCCGCTCGACCCGCGGCTCGGCGTGATGCGCGAGGACCAGTCGCAGCTCGCGACCGATTTCGGCCTGCTGTTTCGCCGCGCGCTGTTGCACACGCGCATGGCCGATCGCGCGAACCTCGAGCTCGCGACCAAAGACTACGAGCTGATCATCCAGCGCACCGACGAGCCCGACGAGACCGTGCTCGGCAACCTCGCCGAGACGTACATGATGCTCGATCGACTCGACGACGCGATCGAGATGTATCGCCGCGCGCTGCGCTCGGCGCTGCGCTCCGAAACCGTCTACGGGCTCGCGGTCGCGCTCGATCGCGACGAGCGCGGCAGTCAGGCGCGCGAGCTGATCTTGTCGCAGGGCCCACAAGCCGTGACCGACTTCGAGAAGCACGTGCGCACCGGCCAGAGCTTCTACGTCCCCGCCGGCGAGGAGTACTACTACTTCGCGCTGATCTACGAATCGTTCGGGATGACCGAGATCGCGATCGAAGATTGGCAGAAGTACATCGCATCGGGTGCGCATCCCGAGTTCCAACCGCGCGCGAAGGCGCACCTCGAACCGCTGCTCGCGACCAAGCAGCGCAAGGCACTCCAGCTCGAGACGCCGTGGCACGAGCTCATTCGCTGATCGCGTTCGTCGCGGCGGTGATCTTGCCGATCGCCGCGCACGCCCAATCGGCGCGTTATCCGCCCGACGCGCACGATGTCGACGACGAAGCCGAGCACCACTCGGTGGTCTGGGAATCGGCGCTCGATCCCGAGCGAGCGCCGTACGAAGAGCTCGTGCGCGACGGCCAACGCGCACTGCAGGATCAAAGCGAGCGCGGCGCTCGGCTCGCCGTCGACAAGCTGACCGATGCGATCACGCGTATCCCGACCGATCCGCGCGCGTACGGCTATCGCGGCGACGCGTACCTCCAGCTCCACGATTGGGCGCATTGCGCCGACGACCTCGCGGCATCGCAAGCGCACGAAGCGCCGCCATCTCCGGAACGCGACAAGCGCGAGATCGAGCTCGGCATCTGCCAGGCGCGCGCCGGTCACCTCGCCGATGCCGAGCGCACGCTCGTCCACGCCGCCGAGCACGGTCCTCGCGGCGAAGCGTGGATGCGGCTCGGTGAAGTACGCATCGCGCTCGGCAAGCTGGATGAAGCGATCGACGCACTCGACAGCGCGCTCGATACGATCGAGGGCCGCTCGGCGACGACGCACTGGTTACTCGCGCTCGCCTACGACCGCGCGAAACGGCCGAGCAACGCGGAGCAAGACGGCCAGATCGCGCTCGCCGCCGACGGTCAGCTCGGCATGATCGTCAACCCGGTGTATCCGTGGCTCGGCGTCGGCGAGGCCGAGTACATGCTCGGGCTCGCGCACTCGATCAGCCCGCAATCGGGTCCGATGACGGCGACGCCCGAATACTCGCTGCTCTACTTCCGGCGCTATCTGGCGATCGCGACCGACAGCCCGTGGCGCCGCCGCGCGCAAGAGCACGTCAAGGCGTTGAGCGCGCTCGACTGGCCGCAGGCGATCACGCGTAATCCCGGCTCGAGCGCGATCCTCGAGATCCCGGTCCTGCGCGCGGCGATCGCGCCGTCGATCGGTGCGATGCGGGCGTGCGTGGCCCAGCAATCGACCGCCGCGTACGAGATCTCGATCATCAAGGTCGGTCCGCGCTCCGAGCCGACCCTCGAACAGGTCCACTACGCGCAGAAGAAGGCGAGCGTCGACGTCCAGCTCAAGCTCGACATCGCGCGTGACACCAAGCCGGTGCTCGCGCAGACGGTCGAGACGACCCGCACGTGTCTGCAGGCGATCGCGGCGCGCATCGCGATGCCCGCAGCCAAAGAAGACACGTGGTACGGCGTCTCGTTCTATGTCATCGCGCCGTAACCTATTACAGGTGGATTTCACGCAGTCTCGTCGCTGGTGAGCACCTGCTCCAGACTGGGAACTGCGGTCGGGGATGTTTCGCGCCAACCACGCGAACCGCGTTCGCGCGCGCTGGCACCGGCACTGCAATCACGCAGTAACGTGAGACAGCTGTGTGTCATCGCGCTGCTCGCCGCGTGCAACTCGCACTCGGGATCGAAATCGTCGTCGGAAGGCAGTGCAACATCGCTGTCACAACACGACATCACGTTACAGCGCGATGCCAACGGTGCGTATTGGGACGCGACCGAGCACGCGCTCTATCTGACCGAAGGCAACGCGCTCGTGCGCTGGACCGATGCCGGCGGGTTCGCCGACGTCGCGCAGCTCGGCTCCGCGGGTGTCGAGCTCGGCGGCCTCGTGCGCTTGCCCGATGGCTCGTTCGCGATCACCTCGTTCGGGTTCGGCAGCGATGGCGGCGTGTTCGTGGTCGATCCGAGCCACGCCGTCCGCGCGGTCGCAAACCTGGATCCGATCCGGCGCCGCATCGGAATCGCACGCGCACCCGACGACGCGATCTACGACACGTACTTCGTGGTCAACGGCCACGACCATCACGGCGGCGTCGCCGCACTCGATCTCGGCAGCGGCGGCGAGACCGACCTGGTCGGCAGCGGCCTGTCGAAACCGGTCGGCATCGCCGCGCTCGCGACCGAGCTGATCGTCTCCGATCAAGACGGCAACGCGATCGACTCGATCAGCCGCGGCAGTCTATCTCCGATCGCGAAGCTGTTGCCGAGCGTCGATCTGCTGACCGTGCTGCCCGACGGTTCGTTCGTCACCGGCGGCAAGGCCGGCGTCGTCACCGAGGTCACGCGCAGCGGCACGCAGCACCCGCTCGCAAGCGGCTTCGATCAAATCCGCGGCACGGCGTACGACGCCGCGGGCAAACGCCTGTTCGTCGTCGAGCACGGCAAGGCCAAACACGTGCTTCACATCGTGTCGCTGCCATGACGCTGTCGAGCTCGCCATCGGGCCTGACGCCCGCCGCTGAAGTTCGCGATCTCGGTATCAAGGCCGACGGCGCCGCGCGCGCCGGCGATCACGTAACGGCACGCCGCGCGTTCATCGAAGCCGCGGTCTGCGCGCAATCGCACGGCATGTGGCGCTCCGCGACGCGCTGCTATCGCCGCGCGCTCGAGCTCGACGTCGGCGACCGCGAGCTCGTCGGCCGCATCGCGACGATCGCCGGCAAGCTCGGCGGCGATTGGCTCGACTACAGCCGCGCGCTCGACGCCCACGACTGGCCGAGCTTCAGCTGTCGCACCGCGCAGATCGTCGTTGGCGATCTCGGCGGTGTCGTGACCTGCCCCAACGTCGGCGCCGTGCTCGAGGTCATGATGGGCCGCGACGATCACGTCGACGCGCAGCCCGACGGCCGCTTCGCCGGCATGCCGTTCGCGATGGCGATGCTGGTCTTGCGCCGGGCGCTGTGGCCCTCGCCGCGCGAGCTCGCGAACGATCCGATGTCGATCGGCGTGACGTTTGCGGCAGGACGCCGCGTCCGCCTCGACGAACATGGCGAGTGGCAAGCCGCGACGTGATTGGCTACGCTGCGACCATGCGCTGGATGTTGCCCGCGGTCTTGCTCGGCGCGTGCACGTCGTCGCCACCGGCGCCCGCGCCGACCGTGCAGCACGCGCTCGGCATGAACGATCTATCGATGCTGCTGCCGCTGCCGACCGATGCAGGCACGCCCGTGCTGTCGCAAGTCGATCCGCTCGTGCAGACCGATTGGTTCCAGAGCTTCATCATCGGCCGAGGCGACCTCGGCCCGCGTAACGGCACGACCTACACCGACGCGCAGTTTCAAGTTGTCGCGCTGCGCTTCGACGTCTGCGATCGCTCGACGGTCGGGCCGTGCCCCGCGAACGTCGACGGTCGCCTCCGCCTGATCGTGCAGCCGGTGCAGGACAACAACAACACGATCACGACGGTCGACGTCGCCGGCCACTTGTTCTATCCGATCCCCGCTGCAGATCTGCCGAGCGTCGTCGATCAGCTGCGCGACCTCGCGGCGCTGCAAGACGTCGCGACCGATCCGCTCGAAGTGCTCCCCGGCGCCACCGACGACGCGTACATGACCAAGCTCAAGGCGCTCGTGCTCGCGTACGCGCGGCCCGACAACCTCGTGCGCATCACGACCGCGGGCCAGGTCGCCAACGACACCCCGTTCGCGTGGAACTTTCGCGAGATCGATTGGGACGGCACCGAGTTCAACGAGACGCCGATTCCCGAGGTCGGGCTCGTCCAGCAGAGCATCCAGCTCACCGACGGCGATACGACGTACGAAACCGGACCCGGCGATCTTGCCGACGATCCCGCCGGCATCGCGCTCGCGATGCAGGGCGCGAACTTCGGTGCGGCGAGCGAGCCCAATCGCATGCTCGCCGGCGACGCGCTCGCGCAGGTGCTCAACCCGACGCTCAACGACGCCGTGAACACGCAGTGCATCACCTGCCACGTCAGCAACTATCTCGGCGTGTATCGCAGCCAGGAGCTCGGCGTCGATCCGACGGCGTTGCCGAGCTGGTATCAGTCGACGCGCAACATCACGACGTCGAAGTTCGACGTCAACGAGGCAACGCAGATCCGAAACCTCGGCTACGTCGACGCGCTGCCGGTGATCTCGCAACGAGTTGCGAACGACACTGCACATGCGCTCGACGATGTGGACCGTCTGTTCCCCGCCCGTTAGCCTCATTACAGTTCAAGGCTCTCGGCGTTACATTTGTGTACTCGTGGCGAGGTCGGGTCACGTGCGAAGACGTCGCGCATGCGAACGATGTTTCTTGCACTGACTGCCTCGCTGATCGCGTGTGGCAGCAACAACAACACGACGAGCGATGCCCCTCAAACCGCGGACGCCGCGCACGACGCTGCCGGCAGCGGCAGCGGCAGTGGTAGCGGTAGCAGCAACGGCAGCTCGTTCGCGATCACAGGATTCGCGAACGGCTTGTACTGGGATGGCAGCGCGAACGCGCTCTACTTCACGGAGAAGCAGAGCGGCAGCGCCGGCAACGCGTTCTGCAAGTGGACCGAAGCGAATGGCATCCAGGTGCTCGCGTCGCTCGACGCCATCACGGGCGTCGACCCCGGCCAGATCGCGAAGCTCGCCGACGGCTCGTTCATCTTCCCGCAGTTCAGCACCGCGACCGCAGGTCCGAACAACGGCATCATCCAAGTCAGCGGCTCGGACGTGACGCTGTACCTCGAAGCCGCCGGTTCGAACAACGCCCAAGTCGGTAACTGGCGATCGGTCGGGCTCGTCCTCGGCTCCGACGGCCAGACGATCTATCAATCGGCGTTCGTGAAGGGCACGAGCTTCATCGGCGACATCCTGCAGACGACGCTCGGCAGT
>DASXEF010000207.1:0-4087 GCA_036490255.1 Kofleriaceae bacterium | reverse complement strand
GAGCTCGTCATCTCGTCCGCGACCGAGCCGTGGTTCATGGCGTTCCAGCGCGCCGAGCATCCCGACGAAGCGCACGTGCGGATTTCGATGGATCGTCGCGTGTTGGATCCGGCGAAGTCAGAGCGGCTGTTCGAGCTGCCGCTCGTGTTTCGCGAGCGCGAGCAATCGGCCGGCCGCGACGTCTGGCGCAAGTTAGCGGCGCTGTAGCGGCGTGACGCGCCAGATCCGCTCGGCGTACTCGCGGATCGCACGGTCGCTCGAGAACTTGCCCGCGCGCGCGACGTTGATGATCGACGATCGCGTCCACCCCGCCGGATCTCGCCACGCCTCGCTGACGCGGTGTTGCGCGTCGACGTACGCGCGAAAATCGGCGCAGACGAGAAACGGGTCGCGCTCGCGCAGATCGGTGACCAGCGGCGCGAACATGTCGCCGAACGTGCCGCTCGCGATCAGATCGATCGCGTGCCACAGCTCGTCGTCATGCACGTGTGACGGGTGATAGCCGTCGCGTTTACGCGCCGTGACCTCTTCGGCGGTGAGCCCGAACAAGAAGAAGTGCTCGGCGCCGACGGCTTCGCGGATCTCGACGTTTGCGCCGTCGAGCGTGCCGATCGTCAACGCGCCGTTGAGCGTGAACTTCATGTTGCCGGTGCCCGACGCTTCGAGGCCCGCGGTCGAGATCTGCTCGCTCAGATCTGCGGCCGGGTAAATGCGCTGCGCCGTCTTCACGTTGAAGTCGGGGATGAACGCGACGTGCAGCTGCTTGCTCGCCTTGGCATCGGCGGCGACCGCAGCGGCGACGCCGTGCGCGAGCCGGATGATCAGCTTCGCCATCCAGTACGCGGGCGCGGCTTTGCCGGCGAACACGATCGTGCGCGGCGTGCCGAGCGATTCGCCGCGGCGCGCGCGATCGAACAACGTGATCGCGTGCAGCAGGTTCAAATGCTGGCGCTTGTACTCGTGGATGCGCTTGCACTGTGCGTCGAGCATGGCGTCGGCATCGAAGCGGATCGCGCACGCGCGCGCGAGCTCTTGCTTGTTCGCGCGTTTCGCATCGCGCCACTTCTGCTGGAACGCGCGATCGTCGGCAAACTGCTCGAGGTGGCGCAGCTTGTCGGTATCGCGCAGCCAGCCGACGCCGATCGCGTCCGTGATCAGCTTCGACAGCGTCGGGTTCGCGAGCCTCATGAATCGCCGCGGCGTCACGCCGTTCGTCACGTTCGTGAATCGCTCGGGCCAGAGCTCGGCGAAGTCGCGCAGCACGGTCTCGCGCAACAGCCGCGAATGCAGCTCGGCGACGCCGTTGACGTGATGGCTCGCGACGGTCGCGAGGTGCGCCATGCGAACCTGCTTGTCGCCGCTCTCGCCGATCAGCGACATCCGCTGCACGCGCGCGTCGTCGCCTGGGAACTTCGCGCGAACCTCGTCGAGAAATCGCCGATTGATCTCGAAGATGATCTCGAGATGCCGCGGCAGCAGCCTCGCGACGAGCGGCAGCGGCCAGGTCTCGAGCGCTTCGGGCAACAGCGTGTGGTTCGTGTAGGCGATCGCGCGCGTCGTGATCGACCACGCGTCGTCCCAGCCGAGCCCGTGGCTGTCCATCAACAGGCGCATCAGCTCGGGCACCGCGAGCGCCGGATGCGTGTCGTTGAGCTGCACGGCCAGCACGTCGGCGAATTGCGTGATCGACGCGCCGCCGGCGAGCAGCAGGCGAATGCAATCTTGCAGCGCGCACGACACGAAGAAGTACTGCTGCTCGAGCCGCAGCTGCTTGCCGGCCGGGCTCGAGTCGTTCGGGTACAGCACTTTCGTGAGCGTCTCGCTGCGGATCTTCGCGTCGACGGCGCGCCAGTACTCGCCGGCCTGAAACGCGTCGAGATCGAATTCTTCGGCGGCGACCGCGCTCCACAGCCGCAAGAAGTTCGTGTTCGCCGTGCCGTAACCCGCGACCGGCACGTCGTGCGGGACGCCTTTGACGTTGCGCTCGGGGATCCACGTCACGACGCCATTCGCGCCGCGCTCGGTATGGCCGCCGAAACCGACGAGGTGCTCGACCTCGTAGCGCGGCACTTCCCACGGGAAGCCGTTGCGCAGCCAGCGATCGGTGCGCTCGACTTGCCAGCCGTCGCGGATGTCTTGATCGAAGATGCCGAACTCGTAGCGCAGGCCCATCCCGACCGCGGGAATGTCGAGCGTCGCGAGCGAATCCATGTAGCAGGCGGCGAGCCGGCCGAGACCGCCGTTGCCCAAGCCGGGCTCGTCTTCGTGGTCGACGAGCGCGTCGAGCGTCGCGCCGAGCCCGGTCGCGGCATCTCGCGCGGGCTGCTCGATGTCGAGCGTGACGAGGTTCGCGCCGAGCTGCGGACCGATCAGGTACTCGGCCGACAAATAGACGACGGTGCGGTGCTTGTGCTCGAGAATATCGCGCGCCGAGTCGACCCAGCGATCGAGCAGGCGATCGCGCACCGCATAGGCGAGCGCCAGATACGCATCGTTCGTCGTCGTCACGCCCGGGAACTTGGCGAGCATCGTCGACAGCTTTTGCTTGGCGTCGTGCGGCAGATCGTCGGGCATGTCGGCGGCGAGCTTAAGCGAGTTATGATGTGCGTGTGCGCGCCGCTTGGCTCATCGTCGTAGCCGCCTGCGGGCGCTACGGCTTCGACCGCGAGCGCGCGGTGCCCGATGCGGCGACGCTCGACGCCGCACCCGATCCATCGCTCGTCGCGTGGTGGCGGATGGAGGCGTACGAGCCCGACGGCGGGGCGATGGGCATCGTCGATTCGAGCGGCGTGACGAACACGCTCGCCGAGTGCAGCGGCTCGAGCTGCCCGACCATCGTGCCGGGCAAAGTCGGCAACGCCGTGTCGTTCGATGGCATCGACGATCTGCTCGAGGCGGCATCGATGCCGTCGCTCGTCGACGCCGAGTTCACGGTCGGCGCGTGGATCCAGATCGCGCAGGCGACGACCGGCAGCAACGTGCAATGCGCGTACGGCAAAGGGCTCGGCAGCGGCATCTTCGATTCGTGGGGCGCATGCGTGTTCTCCGATCTCGCGGCGTACTTCTATTCGGCGCAGACGGCGATGTCGAACGAGCTCGACTCGACCACGCCGATGACACTGCACGACTGGCACTACCTCGCGATCCGCTTCGACGGCACCACGAAGTCGTTGTTCGAGGACGGCGTGCTGATCGGTGCGAACACCGCAGCGGGCGTCGACTTCGACGACGATCCGGTGTTCATCGGCGGCGATGTCGACAACGGCTCGCCCACCGCGTTGTGGAGCGGCCTCGTCGACGAGGTTCGCGTCTACAACCGCGCGCTCTCCGACGCCGAGATTTTGGCGCTCTCGCAATAGCCGACTATCATCCGGCGATGGCCGACGCGCGACGCAGCATCTTTCGCTCGCGCCGCATGGCCGTGGTGTTCATGCTCGGCTTCTCGTCGGGCCTGCCGCTGATGCTGACGGGCCAGACGCTGCAGCAGTGGCTCAAAGACGGCAACCTGAGCACGACGCAGATCGCGGCATTCGCGTCGGTCGCGTTGCCGTACACGTTCAAGTGGCTGTGGGCACCGCTGATCGATCGCTATGCGTGGCCGTTCTTGGGCCGGCGGCGCGGCTGGTTGGTCGTCCTACAGCTCGCGATCGCCGGCACGTTGTTCGCGATGAGCGCGATCGATCCGTTCGTCGATGCCGCGCGCCTCGCGATCATCGCGACGGTCGTCGCCACGCTGTCGGCCACGCAGGACATCGTCGTCGACGCGTACAACCGCGACATTCTCAGCGTCGAGGAGCGCGCGGCGGGATCGGCGACGTACGTGCTCGGCTATCGCACCGCGATGTTGGTTTCGGGCTCGCTCACGCTCGTGCTCGCCGATCACATGGCGTGGAGCATCGTCTACACCGCGATGGCCGTGTTGATGCTCGCGTGCGTCGTGACGACCTTGTTCGCCGAGGAGCCCGAGCGGCCGGATCGGGCGCCGCTCACGCTCGCGCGTGCCGTCTACGAGCCGTTCGCGGAGTTCTTCCGGCGCCTCGGGCTTCGCCGCGCGCTGCTCGTGCTCGGGTTCGCGATGGCCTACAAG
>DASXEF010000171.1:0-10721 GCA_036490255.1 Kofleriaceae bacterium | reverse complement strand
TTCGCGCGAGCGTGCGTGCGTTGCGGCGGTGGTCCGCAAACGCCGGCGGCCGTGGCGCTCGGCGCGATGCGTGCGCGACAGGCGCGGAGGGCGAGCGCCCCGACCGAGGACGTTGACGAAAAAGATCGCCGGCGGTCGCAGCGTCGGTTTCGGCGTTGGCGACGGCGACGGTTTCGGCGACGGTTTCGGCGACGGTTTCGGCGACGGCCGCGGTTACGGTTGCGGAGTCGGCGACGGTTGCGGCGACGGCCGCGGTTACGGTTGCGGAGTCGGCGACGGCGACGGTTGCGGAATCGGCGACGGTTGCGGCGTCGGCGACGGTTGCGGTTGCTGAGTTGCTGAGTCGGTGACGGTTACTTCGCCGGAACCAGCTCGGTCCAGCTGTATCCCTCACGGCCCATCAGCTCGTCGGCGGCGCTCGGTCCCGCCGATCCGTCCTCATAGATGTGCACGCCGGGCGTCGCTTCCCAAACCTGCAGCGCCGGCTGGATCAGCTCCCACGCGCGGTCAACGGAATCGCGCCGGTTGAACAGCGTCGCGTCGCCGCGCATGCAGTCGAGCAGCAACCGCTCGTACGCCTCGGCGATCGGCCGCTTGAACGCATCGGCGTACGTCATCGTCATCAGCACGTTGCCGACGTTGATGTGCTCGCCCGGCACTTTCGCGACGAAGCGCAGCGAGATGCCTTCGTGCGGCTGGATGCGCAGCGTCAACACGGCGGGCTGCAGCACGCTGCCGGCTGCTTCTTCTTTGAACAGCACGAGCGGCACGCTCTTGAAGTGAATGTTCACTTCGGTGACGCGCTGCGCGAGCTTCTTGCCGGCGCGCAGGAAGAACGGCACGCCTTGCCAGCGCCAGCTGTCGATCATGAAGCGCATCGCGGAGTACGTCGGGACCTGCGAGTCCTTGGCGACGCCGTCTTCGTCGCGATAGCCGCGGTATTGGCCGCGCACGCAGTGATTCGCGACGTCGTTGAGCGTCATGTTCTGCACCGAGCGCAGCACTTGCGACTTCTCGTCGCGAATGTCGTCGGCGCCGAACGATGCCGGCACTTCCATCGTGACGAGCGACATCACCTGGAGCAGGTGGTTCTGGATGATGTCGCGCACGACGCCGGTCTGCTCGTAGAACGTGCCGCGACCTTCGATGCCGATCGTCTCGGCCGCGGTGATCTCGACGTAGTCGATGTGGTTGCGGTTCCACAGCGGCTCGAAGATCGAGTTGCCGAACCGCAGCACCAAGATGTTCTGGACGGTCTCTTTGCCGAGGTAGTGATCGATGCGATAGATCTGCGACTCGTCGACGTAGTGGCTGATCATGTCGTTGAGCGCGCGGGCGCTCTTGAGATCGCGACCGAACGGCTTCTCGACGATGATGCGGCACGCCGGCGCACTGCCGTCTTGCACCTGCTTCTCGATCAGCTTGTGCTTCTCGAGCTTCTCGAGGATCACCGGGAACACCGATGGCGGCACCGACAGGTAGAACACGCGGTTGCCCTTCGTGCCCTTCGCCTTGTTGGCCTCGAGGCGCTTCTTGAGCTCGAGATAGACCGCGTCGTCGTCGAAGTTGCCGCCGGCGTAGTCCATCAGCGCCGCGAACTTCTTCCAGTTCTCGTCGTCGACTTTCTGGCGCGAGAACTCGGTGACCTTCGGCTTCATCTGATCGGCGAACGCCTGGACGGAAATTGCCTGGCGGCCGACGCCCAAGATCACGGTCGGATCGCCGAGGCTGCCGTCGAGCAGCAAGTTGTAGAGCGCCGGCATCAGCTTGCGGCCCGACAGATCGCCCGACGCACCGAAGATCACGATGGTGGCCGGCTCGTTCTTCTTCTTCTTGGTCGCCGGCGTGCCGAGAATTTCGCCGGTGATGGTCGAGCTGGGTGGCTTGCGAGTCGTCGTATCGGTCATCGATCGTCCTTCGTAGTTGATGCGTGGTGGGCAGCGCCGAGTAGCGCCGCTTTGGGATCGAGCACGACGCGCACCGAGCGTGCGCGCAGCCAGTCGGCGAACCGACCCTTCGCGTTGAATCGTTCGATCAGCCGGCCGCGTTGCAGCACCGGCAACAGCTTCGGCGGAATGCCGCCGCCGATCACGACGCCGCCGGTCGCGAGGTGACGCAGCGCGAGGTTGCCGCATTCGGCGCCGAGGATCTGCGCGAACAGCTCGACGGCTCGCGTCGCGCTCGGATCAGTGCCGGCGAGGCCGGCTTCGGAGATCGCGGCGTTGCGATCGCCGGGATACGACTGCGCACCTTTGTAGAAGTCGTAGAGATCGGCGACGCCGTTGCCCGACAGCACGCGCTCGACGCTGACGTGATCGCCGTACTTGCCGCGCAGGAAGCGCAACAGCTCGATCTCGTCGTCGGTCGTCACCGGCAGATCGGCGTGGCCTCCTTCGGAGGGCAGGGCCTGATAGCGCGTGCCGTCGTGATAGAGGCATGATTCGCCGAGGCCGGTGCCGGGCGCGATCACGGCGATCGTCGCGCGCTCGGCAACCGCGCCGGCTTGCAGCGCCGCGAACGAGCTTTGCGGTACCACGAGCGCGCCGAGCGCCGTCGCCTGCAGGTCGTTGATCAACGAGACGTGCGCGCCGTGCAGCCCTTTCGACAGCGTATCGCTGCTGATCGTCCACGGCAGGTTCGTGATTTTCGCCGAGGCTTTGTCGACCGGCCCGGCGACACCGAAGCACGCGGCGGTGATCTGCTCGCCGCCGACGAACGTCGCGACGATCGCCTCGAGCGAGCTGTAGTCTTTCGCCGCAAACGTCGCTTCGCGCGTCGGCTTGCCCGCGTCGTCACACAGCGCGAGGTTCGTCTTCGTGCCGCCGACGTCTCCGGCGAGGATCACGCCCTGTGTCCTGTCAGCTGCGCCGCCGCCGCATCGTCGGCGAGCCACACCACGTCGCCGCCTTGCACGAGCTGCGACGGGAACATGCCCTTCGGCCCCTCGATCACTTTCGCGAGCGTCACGGCTTTGTCGGCACCGGCGACGAGGAATCGCGTGTGCTTCGCCGCGTTGAGCGCGGGTGGTGTGAGCGTGAGCCGCACCGCTTTGCCGCCGGTGAGCGGCGAATCGACGTGGTTCGCGATCACGAAGCGCTCGGTTTCGAACAACCCTGCGCTGCCCGGATGCAGCGACGCGCAGTGACCGTCGGGGCCCATGCCGAGAAAATCGAGATCGAGCTCCGGCGCGTTGCCGAGCCTGTCGAGCATGAGCGCTTCGTAGTCGCGCGCTGCATGCTCGGGATCGCGCTCGCCTTCCATGCGATGGATGCGTGCGTGATCGAGCTCGAGCGGCTTGATCAGCGTCGCGTTCGCCATGCCGTAGTTCGAATCGGGATGATCGGGCGGCACGCAGCGCTCGTCGCTCCACCACAGCTCGACGCGATCCCACGGCAAGAAATCGCGGCCGCGCGACGCGAGCAGCTGGAACAACCGCTTCGGCGTCGAGCCGCCCGACAGCGCGACGTGGCACGTACCGTCGGTCGAATGCACGATCGCCGCGAGCTGATCGGCCGCCGCGCGTGCGACCAGATCGGGATTCGCGAAGCGCAGGACTTTCAGCATCACTTCTGCTCGACGTGGCCGCCGAACTGGAACCGCATCGCCGACAGCAGCTTCTCGGCGAACGAGTGATCCTCGCGCGACCGGAACCGCGTGAACAGCGAAGCCGCGATGACATCGGCGGGCACGCGCTCTTCGATCGCCGCGTCCACCGTCCAGCGACCTTCGCCGGAGTCCTCGACGCTGCCCGTGAACTTCGCGAGCTGCGGATCCTCGACCAGCGACTTCGCGGTCAGATCGATCAGCCACGACGACAGCACGCTGCCGCGGCGCCAGACTTCAGCGACATCGGCGATCGGCAGCTGGAAGCGATGGCCTTCGTCGACCGTCGGGTTGTTCGCACCCTTCATGATGTCGAAGCCCTCGGCGATCGCCTGCATGATACCGTACTCGATGCCGTTGTGGACCATCTTGACGAAGTGGCCCGCGCCGACGGTGCCGCAGTGCAGGTAGCCGTCTTCCGACGTGCCGCCGGCTTTTTCACGGCCCGGCGTGCGCTCGACCGTGCCGCGGCCCGGCGCGAGCGTCTTGAAGATCGGATCGAGGCGCGTGACGATGTCTTTCTCGCCGCCGACCATGAGGCAGTAGCCGCGCTCGAGGCCGTACACGCCGCCGGAGGTGCCGGCATCGACGTAGTGGATCTTCTTTTCGGCGCACGCTTTCGCGCGGCGGATGTCGTCCTTCCAGAACGAGTTACCGCCGTCGATGATCGTGTCGCCGGCCGAGAGCTTGCTCGCGAGGTCGTTGACGGTCGATTCGGTGGGGCCGCCCGAAGGCACCATCACCCAGATGTGCCGCGGCGCCGGCATTGCCTTGACCATCTCGTCGAGCGAGTTGGCGCCCGTGGCGCCTTCGCCGGCGAGCTGTTTCACGGCGTCCGCGCTGCGATCGTACGCGACGATCGTGTGGCCGTTCTTCATGAGCCGGCGCGCCATATTCGCGCCCATCCGGCCGAGTCCGATCATTCCGAGTTGCATCACGCTCTCCTTGCTTGAAGCTGCGCCTTCGCAGCCGCGACGATGTGGTCCGGCGCGAAGCCGAACTTGGTTTGCAGTTCTTTGAGTGGCGCCGACGCGCCGAACGTTCGCATGGTGATCATCGCGCCGGTGCGCCCGACATAGCGCTCCCAGCCGAAGTTCGACGCTTGCTCGACGACGACGCGCGCGTCGATCGCGTTCGGTAGCACCGAGTCGCGATACGCGGCGTCTTGCTCTTCGAACAATTCCCACGACGGCATCGACACGACGCGCGACTTCACGCCCTGCGCGACGAGCTGTTCGTGGGCGGAGATGCACAGCGAAACTTCGGTGCCGGTGCCGATGAGAATCACTTCGGGTTGATCCGAATCCGCGACGACGTACGCGCCTTTGCGCAGGCCCGACGCCGGCGCGTACTTCGTGCGATCGAGCGTCGGCATCGCCTGGCGCGACAGCACGAGCACGCACGGATGATGGCGCTGCTCGGCGATCAAGCGCCACGCTTCGACGACCTCGTTCGCATCGCCGGGGCGCAGCACGATCAGACCCGGAATCGAGCGCAGGCCGGCGAGGTGCTCGACCGGCTGATGCGTCGGACCGTCTTCGCCGACGCCGATCGAGTCGTGGGTGAACACGAACACGACCGGAATCTCCATGATCGCGGCGAGCCGGATCGGCGGCCGCATGTAATCGGCGAACACGAAGAAGCCGGAGCCGAACGGCCGCAGCTTGCTCAGCGACATGCCGTTGAGCGCGGCGCCCATCGCGTGCTCGCGGATGCCGAAATGGAAGTTGCGGCCGAACTCGTGCTTCTCGAAATCGCCGGCGCCGTCGAACGTGAGCCGCGTCAGCGTCGACGGCGACAGATCTGCCGATCCGCCGACGAGCCACGGGATGCGCTTGGCGAGCGCGTTGAGCACCTGGCCCGACGCTTGGCGACCTGCGATGCCTTTCGGATCCGGCTTGAACGTCGGCAGCTCGGCGTCCCAATCTTTCGGCAGCTCGCGGCGCTGCATGAGCGCTTGCTCGTCGGCGAGCTCGGGAAACTCCTTCGCGTACGCCTCCATCATGTGTTGCCACGCGGCGTGGGTCTGCTTGCCGCGCGTGCCGATGCCCTTTTGAAACTGTTCGTAGACGCCGTCGGGCACGAGGAACTTCGCGTCGGGTTGCCAGCCGTACTGCTGCTTGACGTACTTGATCTCGTCGTCGCCGAGCGGCGTGCCGTGGACGTTGTGGGTGTCTTGCTTGTGCGAGCCGTAGCCGATGTGGCTATCGACGATGATCAGCGTCGGCCGCTGGGTCTCGGCCTGGAACGTCGCGAACGCGCGCGCGAGCATCTGCAGATCGTTGGCGTCGCCGACGCGCGTGACGTTCCAGCCCAGGCCGATGAACTTCGTCGCGATGTCGTCGGAGAACGCGAGCGAGGTCGAGCCTTCGATCGTGATCTTGTTGTTGTCGTAGATCCAGCACAGCTCGGCGAGGCCGAGATGACCCGCGAGCGACGCCGCTTCTTGCGAGACGCCCTCCATCATGCAGCCGTCGCCGCCGAGCGCGTAGATGTCGTAATCGAAGATCGGAAAGCCCGGCTTGTTGAAGTGACCGGCGAGCCAGCGCCGCGCGATCGCCATGCCGACGCTCGTCGCGTAGCCCTGACCGAGTGGACCGGTCGTGGTCTCGACGCCGCTCGTCCAGCGATACTCGGGATGGCCGGGACACTTGCTGTCGAGCTGGCGAAACTTCTTGATGTCGTCGACGGTGACGGTCGGCGTACCGAGCCGTTCGTACTTCGGATTGACCGCCTTGGTCTGCGTCAGGTGCAGGATCGAATACAGCAGCATCGACGCGTGGCCCATCGACAGCACGAAGCGATCGCGATTCGGCCAGATCGGATCGTCGGGATCGAAATCGAGCACGCGATTCCACAGCTCGTACACGACCGGCGCCATCGCCATCGGCGTGCCGGGGTGACCGGAGTCCGCCGCCTGCACGGCATCGATGCTCAACGTCCGGATCGTGTTGATACAGAGTTGATCGAGCTCCCCATCCGTCATCGCCGATAACTTCTCACTCGTGCCCGTGAATTTCGAGCACTCCGGACTCACATTGCGAGGTGAAGGAACTGATTGAACTCGGTGGCGACATAGTCACCGAACGCCTCGCCTGGCGTGAAGCCGCACTTGCGATAGAGGGCGAGCGCAGGCTCGAACGCGGGACCGCTGCCAGTCTCGAGGCTGATCCGCGCGTAGCCGCGACGGCGCGAGAGCTCGATCAGATATTCGAGCAGGAATGCCGCGGCGCCTCGCCGCAAATGCCGCGCAGCCGTGCGCATCGATTTGAGCTCGCCGGTGCGGTCGTCGAGCTGGTTCAAGGCGCCGCAGCCGAGCAGCTCCTCGCCGTCCCACGCGGTGACGAACGTGATCGACGCGTGCTGCAGGCCGGTGAGATCGAGCGCGTACACGCTGCCGGGCGGCGAGCTCGCGTGCATGCCGGCGAGGTGCTCGCGCAACAGCTCGAGCACGCGCGGATCGCTGAAATCACCCGGCCGAGCTTCCACGGCGCGACTTGTAGCGATTGATGAGCCCGTTCGTCGAGCTGTCGTGCGTGGTGACCTTCGCGTCGCCGGCGAGCTCCGGCAGGATCTTCTGCGCGAGCTGCTTGCCGAGCTCGACGCCCCACTGATCGAAGCTGTAGATGTTCCACACGATGCCCTGCACGAAGATCTTGTGCTCGTAGAGCGCGATGATCGAGCCGAGCGTCTTCGGCGTGATCTTCTGGACCATGATCGACGTCGTCGGGCGATTTCCGGTGAACGTCTTGTGCGGCACCAGCGCGTCGACTTGCTCGGGCGAGAGCTTCTGCGACGCGAGCTCGGCGCGCACTTCGTCGGGCGTCTTGCCGCGCATCAGCGCTTCGGGTTGCGCGAAGTAGTTCGCGAGCAGGATCTCGTGGTGATGGCCGAGCGGGTTGAACGTCTCGACCGGCGCGATGAAGTCGCACGGGATCACGCGCGTGCCCTGATGGATCAATTGATAGAACGCGTGCTGGCCGTTCGTGCCGGGCTCGCCCCAGATGATCGGACCGGTCGTGTAATCGGTGATGCGATGGCCGGCTTTGTCGACGCCCTTGCCGTTGCTCTCCATGTCGCCCTGCTGGAAGTACGCGGCGAAGCGATGCATGTACTGGTCGTACGGCAGGATCGCGTGCGTCTGCGCGTCCCAGAAGTTCGAGTACCAGACGCCGAGCATGGCCATGATGACGGGTAGGTTTTGCTCGAGCGGCGCGGTCTTGAAGTGGTTGTCCATCTCGTGGCCGCCGGCGAGCAGCTCCTCGAAGTGGTCCATGCCGATCACGCACGCGATCGACAGGCCGATCGCGCTCCACAGCGAATAGCGACCGCCGACCCAGTCCCAGAACTCGAACATGTTCGCGGTGTCGATGCCGAACGCCGACACGGCCTTCGCGTTCGTCGACAACGCGACGAAGTGCTTGGCGACGGCGCTCTTGTCACCGCCTAGTTTCCCGAGCAGCCACTCGCGGGCGCTCGTCGCGTTCGTGATCGTCTCTTGCGTCGTGAACGTCTTGCTCGCGACGATGAACAGCGTCGTCGCGGCGTCGAGGTCCTTGACGGTCTCGGCGAGGTGCGTGCCGTCGATGTTCGACACGAAGTGCGCGCGCATGCCCGGCTTCCAGTACGGCTTGAGCGCTTCGGTGACCATCACGGGACCGAGGTCGCTGCCGCCGATACCGATGTTGACGACGTCGGTGATCGCCTTGCCGGTGTGGCCTTTCCACGCGCCGCTGCGGAGCCGCTCGGTGAAGTCGCGCATCTTCGCCAAGACCGCGTTGACCTCGGGCATGACGTCTTTGCCGTCGACGAGGATCGGATGGTTGTCGCGGTTGCGCAGCGCGACGTGCAACACGGCGCGATCTGCGGTGCCGTTGATCTTCGCGCCCGAGAACATCTTGTCGCGCCAGCTCTCGATCTGTTGCTGCTTCGCGAGCTCGAGCAGCAGCGACAGCGTCTCGGCGGTCGCGCGGTGCTTCGAATAATCGACAAACACGCCGCACGCTTCGCGCGACATCTTGGTGAACCGCTCCGGATCTGTGGCGAATAGCTCGCGCATCCCGGTCGCTTCGATCTTCGGCTTGTGCGCGGCAAGCGCGCGCCACGCGGGCGACTCCGTCAAGTTCGACATGGGCCGAGCAAACCACATCTCGACGAACCGAGATAATCTCGGCGGCGGATGATCGGGCAGATCGAGCTCCGGATCTTGGCGTCGCGTTATCCCAACGCGCTCGCCGCGCTCGCGCGGATCAGCGCGATCGAAGGCGAGCTCGCGCTTCCGGCACCGACGGTGCACGTCGTCAGCGACGTCCACGGCGAGCACGAAAAGCTCCGCCAGGTGATCAACAACGCGTCGGGCAGCTTGCGGCCGTTCGTCGCGGGGCTATTTCCCGCCATCTCGCCGGGCGAGCTCGACCAGCTGCTCGCCCTCATTTATTACCCGCACGAGACGTGGGTGGCGAAGGCCCACGATGCCCTCGCGTTCGTCGAGCGCGGTGCCGTCATCATCCGCGCGCTCGCACGGCGCTACACGATCGAGCGCGTCGAGCAGATCATCCCCGATCCGTTCGATCCGATGTTTCGCGAGATCGTGTTCGCGCCGGCGCTCGGCCGAGCGAGCGATTGGACCGCGCGGCTGATCGCGCCGCTCGTGCGCACCGGTCGCGAGCTCGCGCTCGTGCGGATGGTCGCGCGCGTGATCCGGAATCTGGCGGTCGGCGAGCTCGTCGTCGCCGGCGATCTCGGCGATCGCGGGCCGCGCATCGACAAGGTGATCGAGCTGCTCGAGCAGCAGCCCGACGTCGCGATCGCGTTCGGTAACCACGATTGCGACTGGATCGCGGCATGTCTCGGCCAGCCCGCAGCGGTCGCGACCGTGGTGCGACTGTCGCTGCGCTACGGCCGCACCGCTCAGCTCGAGGAGGGTTACGGCATCTCGCTCGAGCCGCTGCGCGAGCTCGCGAAGATCTACGGCGACGATCCGGCGCTGCAGTTCTTCGCGAAGGGAAATAGCGACACCCAGCTCGCGCGGATGCAAAAGGCGATCGCGATCGTGCAGCTCAAGCTCGAGGGTGCGCTCGTCCAGCGCCATCCCGAATGGCAGCTCGAATCGCGCGCGCTGTTGCATCGCATCGCGAACGGCAGCGTGACGATCGACGGCGCGACGTATCCGATGCTCGACACGAACCTGCCGACGCGCGATCCGAGCGCACCGTACGCGCTCGCGCCCGCCGAGCAGCGCTGCATCGACGCGCTCGTGCGCGAATTCACCGGATCGAGCGTGCTGTGGCGGCAGATCCAGTTCGTCGTCGCGCATGGCCAGATGTTCTTGCGCCGCGATCGCTGCGCGATCTTTCACGGCTGCGTGCCGGTCGACGGCGCTGGAAATTTTCTGCCGCTCGTCGTCGACGGCGAGCCGCGTGCGGGCAAGGCGCTGTTCGACGCGCTCGATCGGGTGATCGCACGCGCGATGCGCACGCGCAGCTCAGACGATCTCGACCTCGTCTACTACTTGTGGACCGGGCCGCTGTCGCCGTGCTTCGGCAAGGACAAGATGGCGACGTTCGAGACGTACTTCGTCGCCGACAAAGCCACGCATGCCGAGCACAAGAATCCGTATTTCTCGCTGATCCACGACGCCGCGTTTTGCGGCCGCGTGCTGCGCGAATTCGGCGTCGATCCCGAGCGCGGCTACATCATCAACGGCCACGTGCCGGTCAAGCTCGAGCAAGGCGAAGCGCCGATCAAGCGCTCGCATCGCGCGATCACGATCGACGGCGCGTTCGCGGCGGCATACGGCGACAAGGGCTTCTCGCTCGTGCTCGATCCCGATCGACTCTATCTCGCGCAGCACCACCACTTCGGCGGCGCCGATGCGGTCGTCAAGACCGGCGACGATCTGGTGCCGAGCGTCAGCGACGTCGAGGTCTACGACCGCCCGCGCACGGTCGGCGACACCGAGCGCGGCGACGAGCTGCGCGCCGAGGTCGCGGCACTCGAGCAACTCGTACAAGCTTTCGACGACAACGTGGTTCGGGCAACGGCAACGGGAGGACACACATGACTACGCTCTTGGATCAGCTCACGAAGATGACCGTCGCCGTGTGCGACACCGGCGA
>DASXEF010000088.1:0-5582 GCA_036490255.1 Kofleriaceae bacterium | reverse complement strand
ATCGACGCCCTTGAGGATCAGCTTGCGGCTCGCGTCGTAGAAGACCTGGCCGGGCACCGTGTAGAGGTGAAAGCGCGTCTTGAAGCCGCGAATTTCGCCGAGCGAAAGCGGCAAGAAGTCGAAGAACAGCGTGCGCTCGGTCTCCGTGGCGAGCGAGATCATCTTGCCCTTCGCCTCGGGATTGGTCTTGTTGTAGATGTACTGCAGGTTCGTCGTCTTCCCGCACAGGCCGGGGCCGTAGTAGACGATCTTGCAATTGATCTCGCGCGAACTGTAGTTGATGAAGCTCATCTCAGATCGCGCCTAATCGTTGAAGAGGTTGTCGATGTCGTCGTCGGTGATCTCCGAGAACACGCTGGGCTGCGTGCCCGACGCGGTCTTCTTCGCGAGTAAGTCGAGCACGTTGACCAGCTCGGCCGTCGCCTTGCGCACGCGCAAGCGAACCAAGCCGAGCGAGCTGCGCTCGTCGAACAGCACGACCATGATCACGCGCTGACCGACGATCGAGATATGGACGTTCGTCTTCTCGCCTTCGTGGAACTGACCGGCGAACTCTTTTTCCGACAAGAGCGACGCGATCGCACCGGTCGCGGCGACGTTGCCGGCCGTCAGCGACGACAGCGACGTGATGTCGAGCTGCTCGACCTCACCGGCTTGTGCGAATGCCTGGCCGTTCTTGTCGATGACGAGTACGGCCCTGGCGTTGGCGTCTCGCTGAAGGACTTCGCAGATGTTGTTGATCTGCGAGAGCTCCTCCTCGTACATGACGAGCTGTTGGATCATCCGGCTGTGGCTCCTCGACGGTGAATCATCCCGCGTGGGACCTCCCCGTCGTCGGATCCACGGTAGCAACCCCCCCGAATTCGTTCAACTTCGGTGGGCTACAATAGTGCGCGGCCGGCGAGTGCGCGCGCGATCGTCGCTTGATCCGAGTACTCCAGCTCGCCTCCGACAGGTAGGCCCGTGGCGATCCGTGAAACTTTCACGCCGAGTGGCTTGATGGCGCGCGCGACATACATCGCGGTGGCTTCGCCATCGACGCTCGGACTCGTCGCGATGATGACTTCGCGGACATCCGCGAGGCGGCGGATCAGCTCGGCGACGCGGATGTCATCGGGCCCGATGCCTTCGAGTGGCGACAGCAGCCCGTGCAACACGTGGTAGTGGCCGCGAAAGTGACCGCCTCGATCGATCGCGATCAGATCCGACGGAGTCGCGACGACGCAGATGGTCTCGTGATCGCGCTGCGGGTCGCTGCACAGCGCACACGGATCCTGCTCGGTCATGTTCATGCAGACCGAGCAAAGCCGAATCTTGTCGGTGACATCGCGCAACGCTTGCGCCAGGTCTAAGACGTTCTGACGGTTGCCTCGCACGAGGTGGAACGCGAGCCGCGTGGCGGTCTTCTCGCCGATCCCGGGTAACCGAGACAGCTCCTGGACGAGCCGCCGGATCGGATCCGCCACGGGTCAGAACATCCCGGGCATTCCCGGAAGCCCGCCGAGGCCACCCATCACCGAGCTCATGCGCTCTTTGCTGACCTCGCGAACTTTGGTCGAGGCAGCGTTGATCGCCGCGGTGACGAGATCCTCGAGCATGCCGACGTCGGTCGGATCGACGACCGACTTGTCGATCTTGACCCGCACGACCTCGAACTGGCCGTTGACCGTTGCGGTGACCATGCCGCCGCCGGCCGCGCCTTCGCATGTCATCGCGGCGAGCTCGGCCTGAACCTTGGCGACGTCGCCTTGAAGCTTTTGCGCCTGCTTCATCAGCGCGTTGATATCGGGCATCTTCCCACCTTGGCCGTTAGACATCGGTCTTGATCTCCTTGATGTGTGCGCCGAAGGTTTGCAGCACGTGCTTCGTGATCGGGTGCTCGCGCGCTTCGGCTTCGCGCTTGGACCGTTCCGCGGTCGAGCTCGCGCGCGTCGATTCGACAAGCGAGCGCGCCGGCGTCTTCGCCGCTTCGTTCGCGTCGAGCATGCGTGCGCTGACCTTGAGCTTCTGGCCGAGCTCGCCGAGCACGGCGCGCATCTCGTCGACGTTTTGCTTCTCGCACGCGTTCTCGCCCGCCCACGCGCTATCGCCGTCGGGCGCGAAGCCGAGCTCGAGCTCGTCCTTCGTCCACTTCAGCACGCGCGCGAACTCGTAGTAGCCGCGCAGCGAGATCTTGCGCTGCGCCTCGAGGTAATCGATGACCTTGCTCCACGCGGCGAGCGCTTCGGCGGCGTTGGCCGGGACCGCGAGCGTCGGCGCGTGTGGTCCCGATCCCGACGCGACCTTTTCGGTGCTCGGCGGCGCGGGCACCGGCGCACTCGGCGCGATCGCGACCGGCACCGGTGCGCTTTGCGGCGAGGACTCGATCGTCGTCGCGAACGCGGTCTCGCCGTTGTGCTTTGCCGGTGCGGCTTTCGCCGGCGGCGGTGCCGATGGAGCCGGCGCACGTGGCGGACCGACGCGCGTGCCCTGCGTCGTGCTCTTGAAGTCGCCGCCGCCCGACGATCCCGACGGCCGTGGCGCACCGCGCGACACGCGGCCTTCGAGCTCGCCCAATCGCTCGATCAGATCGCCGAGCGGGATCAGCGGCTCGATCGTCGCGACGTCGATCAGCGCGCAGTCGAGCACGAGGCGCGGCTGCAGCGTCTTGCCGAGCTCGTCGCAGCACCGCAGCATGCGGTCGAACATCTGCTGCACGCGCGATCGATCGATCGCGGCAGCTTCGGTCGCGAGCAATGCGCGCTCTTCATCGGATGCAACGTCGATTAGCAGCTCCGTGCGATCCGGCGCGACGTGCAGCACCGCGAGGTCGCGCAAGTAGCGAACGATCGCGCGGGCGAGCTGGACTTCGTCGACGCCGCGCTCGATCGCCGACTCGACCGCCGACAGTGCGGCACCGGCATCGCCGCTCGCGAGCGACGTGACGAGCGTACGCGTGAGCGATCGATCGGCGACGCCGAGCACTTCGGCGACGTGCTGCTCGGTGATCGTGCCGCCGCCGACGTACGAGATGATCTGGTCGCTCAGCGACAGCGCATCGCGCACGCTGCCGCCGCTCTCGCGAACGAGCAGGCTTACCGCGTTCGGCTCGATCGCGAGCGACTCTTTCGCGAAGATGGTCGTGAGGTGCTGCGCGAGCCGCGATGCCGGCACGAGCTTGAAGTCGTAGCGCTGGCAGCGCGACAGGATCGTGTTCGGCAGCTTGTGCGGCTCGGTCGTCGCCAGCACGAACGTGACGTGCGGCGGCGGCTCCTCGAGCGTCTTGAGCAGCGCGTTGAACGCCTCCGTCGTCAGCATGTGAACTTCGTCGATGACGTAGACTTTTTTCTTCAGCACCGCCGGCTGGTAGCGCACGGCTTCGGTGAGCTCGCGGATCGCGTCGATGCCGCGATTGCTCGCGCCGTCCATCTCTTGATAGTCGACCGCGCTGCCGTTGCTGATCGACATGCACGCTTCGCAGACGCCGCACGGCTCGCCGTGATCGCCGTCTTTGTGGTTCGTGCAGTTGAGCGCTTTGCCGACGATGCGCGCGACCGTGGTCTTGCCGCAGCCGCGCGGACCGCAGAACAAGAACGCGTGATGCACGCGGCCGGTCGCGAAGGCGTTGCCGAGCGTGCGCGTGACGTGCTCCTGGCCGACGACTTCCGAGAACGTCGACGGCCGATACTTGCGAGCGAGAACGAGATACGACACGCGCAGGCACTATACCCGCAGGGTCTGTCGCTACAACGCGATCGTCTCGCAGATCTTCTTCGCCGCCGACACGACCTTGTCGCGCAGATCCGGACCGAGCGCGGTCGCCTCACGCGTCTTGTACAACGAGCCGTAGCACGTGAGCCGCTTGCCGCCGTAGAGCACGAGATAGCGGAACGCCGGCTGCCCGGCGTCGTCGTTGCCTTCGAGGTACCAGGCGGCACCTTTCTGGCGATCCAACGTCACGTCGAGCACGCGCCGATCGGCGAGGAATTTCTTGTACGCGTCGCGATCGTTCGGCGCGCCGGGAAAGTCGTAGCCGTAGTTGAACGAGAACACGCGGGTATCGCCGGAGCTCGGCACGCGCAGCACGAACGAGATCGTGCCCGCCGTCTCGAAGTCACGATCCCAGTTCGGCTCCATGTCGAGCTTGATCGCGGCGAGCTCCGGCGACGGGTTGACGTGCACGTACTTCTCGCTCGGTTTCGGCGGACCCGACGCGGCCGTGTCGGCCTTGCTGATGTCGTGGTTCGTGACCGTCTTGTCGATCCCCGCCGTCGGCGCGTTCGGCGTCTGCGGCGGGGCACTATCGGCGATGGGTCCGGTCGCGGATCCGGTCGCCGGCGGTGGCGTCGGCGCGGCCGACGATCCCGTCGCCGTGGGCACAGGTGCCGGCGCGGCGGAGCCGTTGTCTTCCGCGATCTCTGCGGTGAGGCTCGCCGCGAAGCCTCCGCCGGAGCCGTGCTTCGCCGTTGTGATCGCCGAGCCCGAGCCGGAGCCCGCTGCAGAGCCGGACGGCGGCGTCGCGTTGCCGCCGCCGGTCGAGTTACACGCGACAAGCGCGCATGCGAGCAGGCCCCTCACGACATCAACAATGACAAGGCGCCGAAAAGAAATCGAGCGACGATCCGCTTGAATCGTCGCTCGATCTAACTGCGCGATGCGCAGTACAAAAAGGTGGCCCCAGGCACCCACTATTTCCGCTACCGTTGCTCCCTTCCGGGCCTGGCGGGGTTCACAGCTTTCGCGTCACCCGGGACCATAAACTCGTCACGCAAGATCGGGCGGAGGGAGAGGGATTCGAACCCTCGGTACCTTGCGGTACACACGCTTTCCAAGCGTGCACCTTCGGCCACTCGGTCATCCCTCCCGAGGGAGGTCATGAAAAATTGCGGAGGAGGAGGGATTTGAACCCCCGGTGCTTTCGCACATCTGATTTCGAATCAGACACCATCGGCCACTCGGACACTCCTCCAAAACTTACTTCTCGCTGCGCAGCTGCTTGAAGAACTCCGACAGCATTGCCGCGCATTCGTCGCTGCGGACTCCGCCGAGCACCTGCGCTCGATGATTGAGCCGCGGGTCGCTCGCGATCGTGTAGAGCGTTTGCACCGCGCCGGCTTTCGGATTGATGCAGCCGAACACGACGCGCTTGATTCGCGCATTGACGATCGCGCCGGCGCACATCGGACACGGCTCTTGCGTGACGACCATCGTCGCCTCGACGCGCCAATGTCCGAGCTGCCTCGCCGCATCGCGTAGGGCGATGATCTCGGCGTGTGCGGTCGGGTCTGTATCGAGCTCGCGGCGGTTACGACCGCGGCCGATGATCTTGCCGTGCTCGTCGACGATGACCGCTCCGACGGGAACATCTCCCATCGCCGCGGCAGCTCGCGCTTCGTCGAGCGCGAAGCTCATGCATTCGTCATCAGTCATTTTCAGTGAGCGGATCCGAGAGGGGTCGAACCTCTAACCCCCGGTTCCGTAGACCGGTGCTCTATCCATTGAGCTACGGATCCGTAATTCAAACGCGTTCGTGGAGAGAGAGGGATTCGAACCCTCGGTACCAGTAAACCCAGTACGCCGGTTTAGCAAACCGGTGCCTTCAG
>DASXEF010000429.1:0-3174 GCA_036490255.1 Kofleriaceae bacterium | reverse complement strand
TCGTCGTCGCGGCATGCAATCACGCACACGCGCTCGCGGGCGACGCGACGAGCGGCGGCGGCGACGCTGCGACAGGCGACGGTGGCGCGCTGTCGTCGTGCGATCCGCCGGGTCACTTCGGCGTGCCGACCGTGACGTTCGCGCTGCCGTCGGGCCAGTCATCGATCAACTACGCCGACGTGCAGGCCGCATTTCCGAACGTCGACTGGGCTCAGCTCGATCGGCTGTATCTGCCGGCCGGTCACTACACCAGCATCTTGCTCGGCAACCTGCCGACTCGCACGGCCGATCATCCACTCGTGATCACGAACCAAGGTGGTCAGTTCTTCGTCGGCAACAATCCACAGGGCAACTTCATCTGGTCGTTCACCGGCGGCTCGCACTGGATTCTCACCGGCCGCTACGACTCGGTCTCGCTGACCGGCGACGCGAATTTTCCCGGCCATGCGTGTGGTCACTACGCCGACTCGCCCGGTCACTACGGCATCGAGAGCGATGACGGCTTCGCGTTCGCCGCGCCGTACTTGCACATGGGGATCGGAATCGGCGCCGCCGACAACTTCGAGATCGAATACGTCGAAGTCCAGCGCTCGGGCTTCGCCGGGATTCGCTTGCTCGACGATCCGACGACGACCGATCCGATGCCGAACGTCAGCGTGCACGATACGTACGTCCACGATACCGGCGCCGAGGGTTACTACTTCGGCTGGACCGGCGCTCCGCCGTCGAACAAGCTCGCCGGACTGCAGATCTACAACAATCGGATCGTTCGCACCGGCAACGAGGCACTGCAGATTCAAGATCTCGGCGACGGCTCGCACGTCTACAACAACACGTTCATCTCGGGCGGCTTGCACTGGTTCGATAACGGGCTCGGCCGCTATCAAGACAACAACTCGCAGATCGATATTCGCGACGGCTCGATCGTGATCGATCACAACGTGTTCATCGACGGCGCGAACACGATCACGCAGTTCTTCATCCAGCCCGAAACTGGCGACGGCGACGCGCAGGTCTCGCTGCACGACAACTACTGGTCCGACTCGGTCGATCTCGGCATGTACATGAACGGCGCGCCGACCGACGCGACGACCGTGACGTTCGATTCGAACGTGTTCCGCGGCCTCGTGTTCGGCTACGCGCAGATCGCGGCCGGCGCACCGACGACCGTGATCGGCACGTCGGGCGCGTATCACGGCCCGGTCGCGTTCAGGAACAACCAGTTCTCCGGCATCGCGACGCTCGCGCCGGCGTCGCCGAGCTGGACGTTCACCGGCAACACCAACACCGATCCGGGCGCGATCGAGCTGACCGACGGGCCGTGGACGATGCCGGGCCATCACCTCACGGCGTGGGCGCCGAACATCACGGTCAACGGCGGCTCGACGCCCGCGCAATACGCCGTCGGTGACGTCGCGACCGACGGCACCACGCCGACGCTGTACATGGCGACGCAAGCCTCGACCGGCGGCTCCGCGACCGAGCCTGCGATCGACGCGGCCGATTGGACCGCGTTGCCGGCGCCGAGCGACGACGTGCGCGTCGTGCCGGGCTCGCACTACGACGGCTACGGCGTCAACTGAGGCTTCTCGACGATCACGCGGCGGAGCTTGCCGGCGCGGGTCAGCGGAATCTCGCGCAGCAATTCGATCTCGAGCGGCACGCCGCGTAGATATTTTCCGGCGAACTCGCGGATCAGTGTCTCGCTCTCGGCCGGTAACACGCCGTCGATCCGCGGTACGAGCTTGAGCACGACGCGGCCGTCGGCGCGCTGCACGGCCTGGAACTGGCGCGTGTGCTGCGCGACGTTCAAGAACAAGATGTTGAACAAGATGCCCTCGACCGCGTTGCCGTCGGCGTCGCGCATCGTCTCGGTCACGCGGCCGTCGATCGGCCCGAACCGCGGCAACGTCCGACCGCACGCGCACGGCTCGTAGGCGCGCGCGAGCGCGATGTCGCCGGTGAGATAGCGAATGAACGGGCAGGCGAGGTTATGGAGATCGGTGACCGCGACCTCGCCGGACTCGCCCGGCTCGGCGGCGCGCACGGAACCGTCCGGTTCGCGGACGAGGATCTCGACGACGAGGTTCTCGACCGATTCGTGCAAGCCGTCGTGAACCTCGCACTCGCTGCCCATCAACATGAACTCGCGGCAGCCGTAGGTTTCGAACACGGCCGGGCCGAACGCGCGCTCGAGATCGTCGCGATCGTGTTGCCACAGCCGCTCGGCGCCGTAGATCACCGGAATCGTGTCCCAGTCGCGCAGGCCGTGGCGATTGACGAAGCGCGCGAGCTCGGCGAGCGCTTGCGCGTAACCGGCGAGCACCTCGGGCCGCTCGCGTTTGACCGTGTCGACCATCGCCGCGAGCCGCTCGTCAGAGCGCACCATGCAGTCGACGTAGACATCGCGGCGCAGCTTGTGGTCGAGCGAGATCTTGAAGCGCTGCAGCCGCGACGGCGTCACCGCGCCGACGCCCCACACGTGCATCGCCTTGTTGCCCATGTGATAGCCGCCCCAGCCGAAGCCGCGCCAGCGCGTCGCATCGCGCCAGTGTCGCGACTCGGCCGAGAACCGCACTTCGAGCGGCTGGCCCGTCGAGCCGCTCGTGGTCTTGCGCACCGCGACGCTCGGCCAGCTCGCGGTGCGCTCGTCGACCGAGAGCTGCGCGACGCTGCGCTCGAGCACCGGCAGGCGACGCAGATCGGCGACCTCGCGGATGTCGTCGGGATGCACGCCGACCTGGTCGAGCGCCGCGCGGTAGTGCGCGGTGTGGTTGTACGCGTGGCGGACGAGCCGGCGCACGAGCCCGCCGCGCATCGCCTCGAGCTCGTCCAAGCTCGCACGCTCGCTGCGCTGGAGTTGGTGCAGCAGCTCGAACGTCGGCCGACCGCGCACGCGCTCCCAGGCCGGATACAGCACGCGCCCTAACGCTTCGCCGTAAAACGTCATGTGGAACGCTCTTACCCAACAGCATGGTCCGTGCCGTCGTCGTGCGGTGCGAAATTCGCGGCCGCAGCGATTCCTTACGAGATCGTCGTGCGGCGAAAGCGCCCGGTGAGCGCTAATCGAATACGACGGTCTTGCTGCCGGAGACCATCACGCGGTCCTCGAGATGCCAGCGCACCGCCGCCGCGAGCACCTGCTTCTCGAGATCTTTGCCCTTGCGGGTCAGC
>DASXEF010001007.1:0-18309 GCA_036490255.1 Kofleriaceae bacterium | reverse complement strand
GATCGCGATCGGCTCGGCCGACATCGTCGTCGCCGGTGGTGTCGAGTCGATGACCTCGGTGCCGATGACGGGCTTCCACCTGTCGGCGTCGCCGGAGTTGATGCATCACCTGCCCGGCGCGAACACGCCGATGGGCATCACGGCGGAGAACGTCGCGAAGCGCTACAGCGTGACGCGGCAAGCGCAGGACGAGTTCGCGTATCGCTCGCAGATGAAGGCGAAGGCCGCGCTCGAGAAGAGCGTGTTCAAGGACGAGATCGTGCCGGTGCGCGCGATCACGTACGCGAAGGGCGAGCGCGTCTATCACGACTTCTCCGTCGACGAGATGCCGCGCCACGACACGACGCTCGAAGGGCTCGCGAAGCTCCCGCCCGCGTTCGCACAAGGCGGCAGCGTGACGGCCGGCAACGCGTCGCCGCTGTCGGATGGCGCGGCCGCGTGCATCGTGACGCGGCCGAGCGTCTGCGAGCACCTCGGCGTGTCGCCGCTCGCGTACTTCCGCGGCTTCGCGGTCGCCGGCGTCGATCCGGAGATCATGGGCATCGGCCCGATCCCGGCGGTGCGAAAGCTGCTCGCGAAGCACAACCTCAAGATCGGCGACATCGAGATCGTCGAGCTCAACGAGGCGTTCGCGAGCCAGTCGGTCTATTGCCAGAAAGAGCTCGGCATTCGCGACGATCAGGTGAACGTCAACGGCGGGGCGATCGCGCTCGGTCACCCGCTCGGCTGCACCGGCGCGAAGCTCACGGCGAGCGCGCTCTACGAGCTGAAACGCCGCGGCGGACGCTACGCGATCGTGACCATGTGTATCGGCGGTGGCCAGGGAGCCGCCGGATTGTTCGAGTGCTCGTGAGGACCAAGATGTCAAACATGTCGAAGCTGCTTGTCGTGGCCGCGATCGTGCTCGCCGCATGCAAGGGCGCGCCGAAGCATCAGCCGGCGCCGTCGAACGCGCAGACCGGCAGCGCCACCGCGCCCGATATCGTGCTGCCGCACTCCGACGGTTCGCCGATCAAGCCGACCACGGCGAAGATCGATCCGGCGACGATGCAGCGCCTGCAGAGCATGTCGTGGCGCGGCTTCAGCGCGAAGGCGCACGGCTTCAACGCCGACAAGGGCATGATGGAGATGCAACAGCGCACCTCCGACCATCCGGCGATCTGGGCGGTGATCACGATCGCGCCGTGTAGCGACAACGCAGTGATGGTGAGCTGTCTGCCGATGGAGCTCGCCAAGTGGAACAGCGAGCCTCGCTACACCGAGCTCAAGGCGATGATGCCCGAGAGCCTGCGCAAGCAAGAAGATACGATCTTCGAGGTCGGCGCGACCGAGCTCGACGGCGCGAAGATGATCTTCACGTATCAGCTCGGCCAGACCGCGTCGCATCCGGGCGGGAGCGGCTCGGCATTCGACCCGGGCGGCTTCTCCTACACCGACGCGTACTTCCTCTATTACAACGACGGCATCAATACGATCCGCGTCGTCGCCGAGTTCAAAGACGACCCGCGCGATTCGAAAGAGAAGATGGCCGAGGCGGTGCCGAAGGGCGATCTCGAGAACGTCGCGCGCGCGTTCATGGATGCGTACGTTCACGCCTGGTAGCCGTCAACGCGAGCGCGTCTTGGCCGAATACAGCTACGACGCGCGTGAGTGGAACGACAACCGTTGCTGTGCTGGTTTTGATCGCGAGCTGCGGCGCACCGCCGAAGCTAGCGACGTGTAGTCAACACGCGGGCATCGGCCTGCTCCGCCAGCTCGACGACCCCGATAACGGCGAAGTCGGCGGCTCGGTGACCGACAGCGCGACGTGCGCACCGCTCGCGGGCATCGCGATCGACGCAGTGTCGCCGCGCGGCGAGCTCTCGCTGATCACGAACGACGAAGGCCGCTATCTCGCGACGCGGCTCGCGCCGGGTACGTACACGCTTTCGCTCCGCGTGTGCGACGTGACCATCCAACGCGATGTTGCCATCACGGGCGGCTACGCCACGCAGCTCGACTTCGCGATGAATCAGAAGCTCTGCGCCGAGCGCTGAGTTACTTGATCGCGATCTTGCGCGGCTTCGCTTCGGCCTTTTTCGGAATCGCCAGCGTCAGCACGCCGCGATCGAGCTTCGCCTCGATGCGATCGCCGTCGGCGAGGTCGGGCAGCGAGAAGCTGCGCGTGAACGAGCCGTACTGGCGCTCGTAGAGCGCGAACGTCTCGCCCTCTTTGCGCTCTTCCGAATCGCGATGACCCGCGACGGTGAGCACGCCGTTGTGGAGATGCACGTCGAGGTTCTTGTCTTCGACGCCGGGCATGTCCGCCTTGATCAAGAACGCTTCAGCAGTCTCCTTGACCTCGAACGTCGGCGAGAACGCCGACGGCTCGCGGCCGCCGAAGAACGGATCCCAGCCGAAGAGATCGCGAGCGAGCGAATACGGATCACGAGCGAGCTTGCCATTGCCATTGGTACGTAGTGCGAGAGACATGGTTGTAGGTCCTTCCTGTGCAGGGAAAGAAGTTGGTTTGTGCCCCTCGTTGTAATCACGCGCGCGTCCGTCGCAACGGCTTGACGAGCGCGGCGGCGATGGTTACCAGCCGACGGTCTCGGCTCCGCTGCTTGATTCCCTATTCTTCTGACGCATCGCGACCGCGATCGCTTACCTGCCGATCGCGACGCGCACGTAACACCGGGGCTTGCCGTCGTCGCTGCCCGCGACATGACCGGCGATGCCGAGCCCGTCGCCGAGCTCGTACAGCCTCAGCATGCAGCGCACGCGGTCGCCGGGAAAACACGGCTTGCGATACGCGATGTCCACCGCGGTACTACGAAGCTTGCCGACGTGACCGCGCGCTGCGAGCCGGCGATTCACCGCATCGAGAAAGACGCGCACGTACACGAGCGAGTTGACGTGTTGATTCGAGTCCGATTGATCGAGCGTGAACACGTGCTCGCAGTCGTCGGCGGCGAGCTCGTCGAGCCAGCGCGCACCGTCGGGCGCTTCCTGCGCGGCGGTCGCAGGCAGCGGCGCATAGCTCGCTTCGGGAACGCGCGGATAGCCGTCGACCTCGAGCTCGCGCACGCCGCGCTGGCCGGGCGGCGCGAGGATCCGCGTGAACGTGTGCTCGGCGAACAGCTCGCCCGCCGGCACGAGCTCGCCCGAGCCGGCGTTCGCGCGCGATAGCTTGCCGGCCTCACCACGCGCGCGCGCCCACACGTTCATGAACAGCTTCTCGCCGTCGGGCGAGTGCGCGAGCTCGAATCCCGCGAGCGCCTCGACGTGGCGATCGACGCGAATGCGCTCGCCACTCGATCGCATGACCATGCGCGTGAGGATCGGCAGGATGCCCTGCTTGATCGCGTTGGTCGCGCCCGGATGATCGACCAGGACGTCGCGCCACAACCCCGACATCATCGGCGGCATCGCCAGCGGGATCAGCCGGCCGTCCATCGCGATGTCCTCGAACCGCGGGTAGTGCATCGCGGTCGATGATTGGCCCGGTGCGAACGTCGGCATCGGTGGCGCTGGGAACATCGAACGCCAGCATAGCCAGGTATGGTCAGCGCGTGGCGCTCGCGAAGTTACCGATCGACGACGTCCTGCCCGACGTGGCGGCGGCGGTGCGCGCGCATCGAACGTGCGTGCTCGTCGCGCCGCCCGGCGCCGGCAAGACGACGCGCGTACCCGGCGCGCTGTTGCCGGAGATCGAAGGCTCGATCGTCGTGCTGCAACCCCGCCGCTTGGCCGCGAGGCTCGCGGCAACGCGGATCGCGAGCGAGCGCGGCAGCGAGCTCGGCGGCGAGGTCGGCTATCAAGTGCGCTTCGATCGACGCACGAGCGCGGCGACACGCATCGAGCTCGTCACCGAAGGCGTGCTGACGCGCCGGTTGCTCTCCGATCCCGAGCTGCGCGGCGTCGGCTGTGTCGCGATCGACGAGTTCCACGAGCGTCACCTCGACGGCGATCTCGCGCTCGCACTCGTGGCGCGGTTGCGCGAGCGACGTCCCGAGCTCGCGCTCGTCGTGATGTCGGCGACGCTCGATGCCGAGCCGGTCGCCAAGTTCTTGAACGCGCCGATCGTTCGGTCCGAAGGCCGGACGTTCCCGATCGAGATCGAATACGCGCCGTCCGAGCTGCAGCTGGGGAAACAGATCAGCGCCGCGGTTCGCCGCGTGTGCCAGAGCAAAGCCGATCCCGGCGACATCCTCGTGTTCTTGCCGGGCACCGGCGAGATCCGTCGCGCCGCCGAAGATCTCGCCGATTGTGCGACCACGTTCGAGCTCGCGGTGTTGCCGCTGCACGGCGAGCTCACCGCCGACGAGCAAGATCGCGCGGTGCGACCGTCGGCGCAGCGCAAAGTGATCCTGGCGACCAACGTCGCCGAGACGTCGGTGACGATCGACGGTGTGACGTGCGTGATCGACAGCGGGCTCGCACGGATCGCGCGGCAATCGCCGTGGTCGGGCATCCCGAGCCTCGAGATCGAGCCGATCAGCCGCGCGAGCGCCGCGCAACGCGCCGGTCGCGCCGGCCGCACGCGACCGGGCCGCGTGATCCGGCTCTACACGAAGCACGATCACGACACGCGCCGCGCGTTCGACGCGCCGGAGATCGCGCGCGCGGATCTCGCGGGCGCCGCACTCGAGCTGCACGGCGCCGGCATCGCCGGCGTGACCGCGTTGCGCTGGTTCGAAACGCCGCCGGCGCCCGCGGCCGACGCCGCCGAGACGCTGCTCGCCCTGCTCGGCGCCACCGAAGGCGGAACGATCACGCCGCTCGGGCGGCGCATGCTGCGGTTTCCGGCGCATCCGCGTGTCGGGCGCCTGCTGTGCGAAGCGGAAGCGCGCGGCGTGGCGCGCGAGGCCTGCGTGATCGCGGCGACGCTCGGCGCGAAGGAGCTGCGCAACGATCGGCGCGGCCCGCAGCGCACCGCAAAGCTATCGTCGCCGTCGGATCTGATCGACGACCTCGACGCGTTCATCGGCGGCCGCGATCTCGATCGCGGCGCCGCCTACGCCGTCGATCGCGCCGCGAAACAGCTCGAGCGCATCGTCGATACGAGAGCTCGCACGCCCGCAACCGACGACGAGCTCGATGCCGCGCTCCAGCTCGCGATCCTGACCGCGTATCCGGATCGCGTCGGCAAGCGCCGGGCGCCGAAGTCGGCCGAGATCGTGTTCGCCGGCGGCGGCAGCGGCACGCTCGCGCCGAGCTCGGCGGTGATCGAGCCCGAGCTGATGGTCGTCGTCGATGTCGCCGAAACCGGCCGCGGCGTGCAGATCCGCCGCGCGTCGGGCATCGAAGCGTCGTGGCTGCTCGATCTGTATCTCGATCGGATCGCCGAGCGCGACGAGCTCGTGTGGGATGCCGAGCGCCAGCGCGTCGAGCGCGTCGTGCAGATGACGTACGACGGGCTCGCGATCGACGAGCAGCGCGACGTCGAAGGTGCACGTCGCGCCGGTCGCGCCGCCGCTGAGCTACTCGCGAAGCAGGCGATCGCCGCCGGCATCGAGCGCTTCGTCGATAAAGACGAGCTCGCCGAGTGGCGCGCGCGCGTCGCGCTCGCGGCGAAGCTCGCGCCGAGCTCCGGGCTCGTCGCGCCGACCGACGATGCGCTCGCGCAGGCGCTCGGCGCCGCGTGCGAAGGCGCGATCTCGTTCGCCGAGCTGGGCGAGCTGAACCTGCTCGCGCTACTCGACGGCTCGCTTGGCGATCGCCGCGCGCTCGTCGATCGGCTCGCGCCGACGCACTTCACGTTGCCCACGAAGCGCCGCGCGCGCATTCACTATCCGGCCGATCAGGCGCCGTATCTGGCGTCGCGCATCCAAGATTTCTTCGGGCTCGCGAAAGCGCCAACGGTCGGCGACGGCCGCGTGCCGCTCGTGCTGCACTTGCTCGCGCCAAATCAGCGGCCGGTTCAAGTCACTGCGGATTTGCCGAATTTTTGGGTCGCGCACTATCCGGCGCTTCGTCGCCAGTTGATGCGGCGGTATCCGCGCCACGCGTGGCCGGAGGATCCTCAGGCGGGATAGGCAACGATTCGATGTCTCCGCCGACCGAGTACGAGCGCGTGCTGTCGTCGTCGTCGTAGTGGTGATGCGCCGGTGGCAACGTGACGTACGCGGTCCCGGCGACGATCGCGGCGGCGAGCACCACGCTGCGCGCCTTCGAGCCGCGGCCGCGCACGAGCCCGTCGGCGAGCACGAGCGTGCCGTCGCCGCGCTGGATGTAGCGGACGCACGCATCGGGCTTGGCCGCGAGCAGCTCGTCGGCTTGGGCGCGCGTCAGCTTCGAAAGATCGTGAACGTCTTTGGCGCAGTCGTCGCACGCGCGAACCCGACCGTCGCCGCGCAGCTCGTCCCACGCTTTCGTGCACGGGCTCGCGATGTGGCTATCTTCGAGCTTCATGGCGTTATTTCTCGGGAGGCAGCACCGAGATCCCGCCGCCGACCGACACGTACTCCTCCATCATCGGCTCGACCTTGCGCGCTTGCTCGATCGCCTCGCGGCGCTCGCGCGCGAGATCGCGTGGCGGCGGCGGCGAATCGTGGGCGCCGAGCGCCGATGAGATCGTCGTCGCTTCATGCGTCGCGGTCTGGATCGTCGGCGATTCGGCCGGCGGCGTGCCGCGATGCAGCTTCGCGTACGCCGTGCCCGCGACGAGCGCTGCAGCGAGCACGAAGCTGCGCTTCTGCACACCGGCACCGCCGACCGTGCAGTCGGCGAGCAAGATCGTGCCGTCTTTGCGCTGATAGAACCGGCCGCAAAAATCGCCGCGCTTATCGGTGATCAGCTTCTCGGCTTCGGCGCGCGTGAGCTCGGATAGGTTGAACACCGGCTTCGCGCAGGCCGCGCACTGGCGGACGCGATCGTCACCGGTCATCTCGTCCCAATCGGCGTGACACGGGTTCGCGATGTACAGGTTTTCGAGCGTCATGGCTCCCATGGCTCCGAGGTGTTGTTGCAGCTGCAGGTTTGGTGGCAGCTGCAGCCGGTCATCCGCGCGGCCAGCTCTTGTTTGCGAGTGCGCTCGTGCTCTGCGTGCCGCACGCTGATCGACACGGCCGCGCTCTCCGGCGCGATCTGGATCGTCGGTGCTTCCACCGGCGGCGTGCCGCGCAGTGTTGTGAACAGCGTCGTTGCAACGAGCGCGGCCGTGAAGACGGCGTCGAGGGTCACAGCAGCTATGACGCCCGAACCGGCGTTCGGATTCCTATTTCGTCAGCTCGACGTCACGCACCATCACCATCGCGCCACCCGTGATGTGGATCTCTTCTTGTTCGTGCAGCTTGCGCGCTTTCTCGAGCTCGCGCAGGTGCTCGACGAGCTCGCGATGCTCGCGCTTCAAGTCGCGCGGCGGCGGCGGCGAATCCTGGGCGCCGAGCGACGACGAGATCGTCGTCGTCGTTTCGGTCGTGACGTTCTGGATCGTCGGCGATTCGGCCGCAGGCGTGCCGCGATGCAGCTTCGCGTACGCCGTACCTGCGACGAGCGCCGCGGCGAGCACGAAGCTGCGCTTCTGCGCACCCGCGCCACCGACGGTGCAATCGGCGAGCAAGATCGTGCCGTCCTTGCGCTGATAGAACCGGCCGCAGAAATCACCGCGTTTGTCGCTGATCAGCTTCTCGGCTTCGGCGCGCGTGAGCTCCGACAAGTTGAACACCGGCTTCGCGCACGAGGCGCACTGCCGGACCTGATCGTCGCCGGTCATCTCGTTCCAATCGGCGTGGCACGGGTTCGCGATGTACAGGTTTTCGGGCTTCACCTGGTTTACGACGCACGACGCGCCGAAACGTTTCACGGCCTTTTGATCTTACCCATCAGCGCATGCGCCGGCGGCGGCGCCGGTGGGGTCGGGAACGCGACCGCGCCCATCATCGGCATCGGCGGTTCCGTGTGGATCACCGGCACGACGACCGGCGGTCGCGAGAACTGCAGCGTCGTATCGACGTGCACTTCGCCCATCGTGAAGTCGCGAGACTTGTGCTTCTGCATCATCGCGGCAGCGCTCGTGCCGGCGAGCAGCGCGAACGCTCCCGCCGCGACGAGCCGCCGCTTGTTGCGTTGCGCCACGCCGATCGTGCAGTCGGAGAGCAAGATCGTGCCATCGGCACGCTGGTAGTAGCGCGCGCACAAGTCGCCGTTCTTCGCGACGATCAACGCCTCGGCTTGATCGCGTGTCATCGCAGACAAGTTGAAGACGTTCTTGTTGCAGTCGTTGCAGTGACGCATGCGGTCATCGCCGAGCATGCGATCCCAGCTCGCGCGGCACGGCGTCGCGATCCGAACGTTGTCGAGGACCGGCAGGCTTTTGCGGCCTTGCGTCGTGCGCGCTTCGTCGAGCACGCGCGCCGCATCGGCAACCTCGCGCGACTTGTCCGCCAACTCGTGCTCGAGCGCAGTGTGGCGGGCAGCGAGGGCATCGACGTCGTCGCGATAGCTCATGCTGCTATCGACGCACGATGGCGCCGTGCGGTCTTACGGCTCGTTCGGTTCGCCCTTGGTCGGGTGCATCGTGGTCGTAAACGGGCCGAACGTATCGGGAATGCGCGCGTAACTCCCGCCGTCGGGCGACTGGCCGACCATCCATGTTGTGCCGTCCGACAGCGCGTGGTCGCTCGCGCGGTAGATCCAGACTTCTTCGCCCGAGCCGAGCTTGAACGGCACGGCACTGCCGCCGTCGCAGTCGACGGTCGCGAGCTCGCCGGGGCCGATCGTCCCGAGCGGCAGCGGCACGGCTTTGTCGAAGTCGCCGGCCTTGTCGATGAAGATGAACTGCGACGTGTCGAGCGGCTCCGTCGTCGCGTTGACGATCTCGATCCAATCGGGATCGGACTGCGCCGAGACTTCGTTGAGCACGACGATCCGCAGCGGCACTGCGAGATCCGCATCGATCGAAGACGTCGTGCCGTCGATGCCGGTCAAAGGCGCGTCGGCGATATGCGCGCCGAGCGGCGCATCGGGCGCGCCGATCCGCGCGTTGCTGCACGCGGCGATCGCCAAGATCAACGAGGTGCGCATGGCCTTACGGGATGATGAAGGGCGCCGTGACCGACGCGATCAAGAAGAAGGTGATGGCATCGCCTGGCTCCGCGCCTGGGAGCGGCTCGGCGACACCCGATGCATGCGTGCGATCGATCGCGAGCCACACGCGCAGATCGCCGCGCGGGCCTTGTTGCCACGGCTCGACCGCGACCGCACCGCCGACCGACGTGTATCGGCCGCCCGCGTCGTAGCTGATGCCGCTGCCGCGCGCGGCGACGATGACGTGATCGATCGGCCGCGCTTCGGCCCAGCCGGCGTAGACCCAGCCGACGAGATCGCCGCGATCGCCGATGCCGTACGCACGCACGAGCTCGGCGCCCGCGCTCGCGTAGTGCGACGTGAACGTGGCCGCCGCGCCGAGCCGGCGATCGCGCACGAGCGCAGGGCCGACCGAGCCGTCTTTGCCGAGCACGATCACGCGCAGCCGATTGCCGGCGAGGTCGAGCGGCACGCCTTCGAGCACGGCGGTCGTCGTCTTGCCGTTGTTGCGCTCGGGATAGTCGAGCCCTTCGCCGTTGCCGAACGAGACGTTCAAGCGAATCGGCCCGTACGCGACGCTGCCGAGCGCCGCCAGATCGCTCACCGGCCAGCCGAGCAAGCGCTCGCTCGCAGTGAACGACAGCGGCAACAGCGGGTAGTCGGTCTCGAGCGTCGCGATCCACGGATCGGGTGTGACGCCGATCGCCGCGTGAAAGTGCACGGCACCGGCGTCGAAGTCGCCGTAGACCTGCGCGCGTTTGATCCGCACGACGATCGAATCGCCGTCGATGCCGAGCTCGCCGCCGGCTTCACCCGAGCGGATCGATTCGAGCCGCAGCTCGGCGCCGTAGTGCTTCGCGAAGCCGATCGCCGCGCCGGCTTCGCCGCGATCGAGCCGAAACTGCGTGAAGTCGGTGCCGGTCTGATGGATCCAATCGGCGTCGGTGAACAGCTGCAATTCGAGCGCGAGCCGCGGAATCGGCTGCGCCGCGAACTCGTCGCCGTCGGGGCCCGGCGTCGACGCGCCATCGGCGTACGCGAGTGCCGGCGCGAGCAATAATGCGATCGCGAGCTTCATGGCGGCGGCAACACCTGCGTCGCAAGGTCGCGGTCTTTCAGCGACGTCCAATCGGCGATGATCTGCGCCGCATCGGCGGGCGCGAAGTCGGCGACCTCGTCGGCGAAGCCGTCGCCGAGGACATTTGCGATCACGTCGACGCCGCGCAGGCCGTCTTCGGTGGTCGCGAGGCCGTGCGCGCGCGCGAGCAAGCGGCCGAACACGCCGCAGACCTGCAGATACTCGTCGGCGTCGGAGCCGGCGAGCGCGCCGAGATCGCCGTGATCGACGCCGCGCTGATAGTCGGCATCGTCGTGCGTGACGAACGACAGCGGCGTCGCTTCGCCGTGGCTCCAGACCACGTCTTCGTCGGGCCGCAGCCACATGCGATGCGCGGTGTTCGTCGCGCGCTCGCCCGGCGTCGACCATTCGGAGCTGTCGAGCTGCGGGACATCGGCGATGTCGAGGCCGTCGCGCTCTTCTTTGATCTCGAGCACGCGATCGTCGTCGGGCGATGCCGTCTCGCCGGCGAGCAACACGAGGTAGCGCAGCGCGGGATAGCTCGACACGCCGTGGCCGTAGCGCCGGCCGATATCTTCGATCGCACCGAGCTCGGGATGGGCGGCGAGCAACGGCGCGAGCGCCGCCGTCACGACATCGTGCTCGGTCGTCGCGATCGGCTCGACGCGGTTTTGCACGACGCCGAACGCATCGATCGGATCGAGGTCGCCGGTCGCGAGCACGCCCGGCGATGCGACGTCGTCGGTCAGCTCCTTGTGCGCGTCGCCGTTCGTCTGCGCTTTCGCGATCAGCTTGTCGAGGTACGGTGCGGTGCCGGGATCCGGCGCCATGCCGGCTTCGAGCTCGGCGATCTGCGCTTGATACGCGGTCGCGACGGCGCTCGCGATGTCGGCCGGCGACGGCCCGGCGCCGGCCGCCGCGACGATCATGCCCGCAGCGAGCCGGCGCACGTCGCCTTCGAACGGGCCGTAACCGGCGGCATCGAAGTCGTCGTCGTCGATCAGCATCGTGCCATCTGCGGCGCGGAACGAGCCGATGTTTTCGGGATGCGGATCGCCCGTGAGCAACACGCGCGACGACAGCGCGTCGCCGAACTTCGTCGCCGGTCGATCGACACCGGGCGTCGAGAGATCGCGCCAGTACACGGCCGCCGTGCCGCGCAACCACTCGTACGGCTCTTCCTGCATGAGCTCGAGCTTCATCGCGACCAGATCCGGGTCGCGCAGCGCCCACATGTAATTGTCCTCGGCGAGCGTATCGATCACGAACGCGTCGCGCGCATCGCTCGACGGCGACGCACACGCGCATAACGCAACCAACGCCACCGAGCGCATTTCGCGCGGACCATGGCCTAGCGCGGCGGTGAATTCAACGCCGCCATCATGCGATCGTAGATCATGTACCAACGCGCGTGATCGCGGGCTCGAAGTAAGTGATCGCGCTCGAAGTGTTCGACGATTTCGGCGCAGAAATACATCGGCAGCGGGCCGAGCCTGTAATCGGCATGTGCTTGCAGCGATACGTTGTTAGGAAACACCACGCGCTCGAACGGTACGGCCTTGCGAATCGCGGCGAGCGCGATCGTCAGCACGACGGTCGTCGCGCGATCGCTCCACGGCCCGATCAGCTCGTAGTGCTCGCTGAAGATCGGCCGTTCGTCGTCGCGTTGCAGTGAGACGCCGTCCTTCGCGCGCAGCGTGTAGCGATGCCCCGCGTGAAACACGCGGTAGCACTCGCCGCGGCCGATCTGATCGAACGCGAGCAAGTCGGCGTCGCGATCGGGCAGGTGCGGAAAGCCGAGCTCGGCCGAGAGCCGCAAGTAGGCCGCGAGCTGATCGAGATCGGCGAGCCCGCCGGGCGTCGTGCGCTCGAGGTGATCGAGCACGAGCAGCTCGCCGCGGCGATCGCCGTGCGCGATCAACCAATCGGCATAGACGAGGCGCGCCGATTCGTCGTCGGGATCGGCCGCGATCGCGGCGAGCAGCTTCGCCTCGTCGTCCACTTACTCGCGAACCTCGTCGAAGTAGTCGTCGTCGTGCTCCGGCATCAGCTCGGTATACAGATCGCGGCTCGGCAGCACGCGTTTGACCACGCCGCGCAACGCCGCGAGTGCACCTTGCGCGGTGTGTCCCACGAGCAGCTTGAGCAGCTCGAGCTTCGCGAAGCGCTCGCGCTGCTCGCGAAATGCCCGCACCCACATCTCGGGATCGTCTGCGACCTCGAGCGTGACGATGCGCGCCGCGAGCGGACCATCGGCGAGCGCATGTATGGCGACGCGAATCCCCGCGCCGAGCCCGAGCGAGAGCTCGCCGAGATGCACGTCATTGCGCTCGAAGAGCGGCCGGAGCGCGAACCAGTGGTCGTCGCAACCGGCGTGCACCGCGAGCGACTCGACGCTCGGCGGCAAATTTGCGATGCCGGCGAGCGCGGGCCGGCCGAGCACGGCGTTGCCATCGCACTTGACGACGAGCTTGCGCAGCTGCGTGAAGCTCGCGAGCACGTCCAGCTGCGGCGGTGCCGAGTACGACAAGATCGCGAGCTCGCGCAGCTTCGCCGGCCGCAGCGCTTCGAGCGCTTCGGCGATCGCGTCGGCGCCGTTGAAGCGAATCCGCGCTTCGGTCAAGAACCGGCCGGATGGATGCGCGAGCACGGCGCGCACGAGCTGCACGGCGTCGTTCGCGTCGGTGAGATCGAGCCGGCGGATGAAGCCGTTGCGCCATGTGAACGGCGAATCGTCGTCGGGCGCGTCGAAGTGCGTGAGCTCGCCGATCAGTTGCTCGCGATGACGCGCCAGATGCTTGCGAACGCTGGGCGGCGCTTTGTCGGCACCGTCGCGCGCCTCGGCCAAGCAGCGCGCGATCAGCTCGCCGCGCGGATGGCCGCGCGACTGCAACCAATCGCCGTACACCGCCGCGACGCTCGCATCGTACGGATCGGCGGCGAACGCGGCTTCGAGCTCGGGGTTCTTTGGCTCGCCCGTGTCGATCACCGGCGCGGGCTCGTCGGTGAGCTCCCACCCTGCCGCGAGCTTGTCGGCGACGAGCTTGTCGTGCTGGACCTTCGCGTGCGTCGGCGACACGAACTTGCGCGTGCTCTGCTTGCCGCCGTCGACGATCACGAGCTTCGCGCCGTCTTGCGCGATCTCCCAGTAGCCGTCGCCCGAGCGTAGCCGCGCCATTACTCGCCGCCCCACTTGATGCGCCAGCCGCCGCTCGACCATCCGCACGTCTTGCCGAAATCGTTCGGCGCGTAGATCACGCGATGCGGATCGAACACGAAGCCGTCGAACGACAAGCCGCCCAGCGGCGACACCCGCATGTTTGCGTAGTCGGTCGTGATCTCGCCTTCCGACGCCGGCTGCTTCGAACGCACGATGCGGCCCTTCACCGCTTTGACGAACTCGCCGGTAGCCGGATCCCACAGCTCGCGCGTCTCGTGAAAGTAATCGCCGCGGCTGTTCTGCGTCGCGACGAGCCAGAGCGAGCTGCCGGGAATCGCGGTGAGCCGGCCACAATCGTCCGGAATTTCGGTGCAGCGCGCCGGATCGATCTTCGGCGGCTTCGGCGCAACGGTCGGCATCGGCGGCGGCGTCCACAACGAGCGCGACGCGCCGCGCGCTGCCAGCCGCGCGATCACCGACCGGTCGACAAGCGTCAGGTGCTTCGCGATCCTCTGCTGCGCGGCGAGCTCCTTGCTCGGCGTCTTGCCGTCGGCTTGGAAGCAATACACCGCGGCGTCACCCTCGCAGCCGATCTCCGTCGACAGCGACGCCGAGCCCATGTGAATCGCGATGCCGACGCGAAGCTCGAGCTTGTTCTCGCCGCCGAGCTGTTCGTTGCCCCAGTCGATGATCGGCTCGACCTGGCCGAGGTCGCCCTTGATGATCGGCAGCGACGTGCGCGTCTCCAGATCGAACGCGAACAAACCGTCGCCGGTCTCGTACCAGACGACGTTCGCGCGCGCGTCGGCGTCGCACCACGCGATCGCGTCGGAGCCGATCACGTGCGCCGAGCCCGCCGAGACTTCGACCAAGCCGGTGTCGTCGATGACGTACGCGCGCTCGATCGGAGGTGCCACCGCCGCGTCGATCGGCGTTGGTATCGGTGCCGGTGGCGGCGCCGACGAGCTCTGCTGACAGCTCGCGATCACGACCAATCCGAGCCATCGCCGCATGCCAGAACCATAGCCTAGTGGAAGTCGCGGCTGTCGACATCGGCGATGTGCCGCGTCAACTCGGGATGCCACACGCGCTCGGCGATCACGTGCACCACGCCCTCTTGGATCTGCAGCTTGCCGGTCACGCCGATCAGCGACGCCGTGCGGATCACGCGCGCGTACTCTTCGAACACGCGCTGCCACACGACGAGGTTGACGAAGCCGGTCTCGTCCTCGAGCGTCATGAACACGACGCCCGATGCGGTGCCCGGCTGCTGGCGACAGATCACGATGCCGACATAGTCGACGCGCTGGCCGTCGCGCAGCTTCGCGACCGTGCGCGCGTCGGGCCAACCGCGCGATCGCAGCTCGCCGCGCAACGGGCCGAGTGGATGACCGCGCGTCGAGTGATCGCTCGACGTGTAGTCCCAGTTGATCTCGTCGAGCTTGCCGAGCTTGCCGAACTGCGCGCCGCCGTGCACGTCGCCGCCGAGCGCGAGCGATTCGTCCTGGCGGCGCACCCAACCCGCGACTTGCCACAGCGCATCGCGGCGCTGCGCGGTCAACCCGCCGAGCGCGCCGGCTTCGGCGAGCGCCGAATGCATGCGCGGCGAAATGCGCGCGCGCCGCACGAAGTCTTCGATCGATACGTACGGACGATGCTCGACGATGCGATTGCCGTCGGCGAGCTGGATGCCCTTGACCCAGCGCAGGCCCATGCGCAGCGCGGGCACTTGTGCGCGCGCTTTCGCGTCCTCCGCTTGCTGCTCCTCCGGACGCGGCGCGCGCGATTCGAGCGTGCAATCCCAATCGCTCGCGTTGACGTCGATCGGCTGCACCTCGACGCCGTGACGCTGCGCATCGCCGACGATCGTCGCCGCCGAGTAGAACCCCATCGGCTGTGCGTTGAGCAGCGAGCACGTGAACTCGGCGGGGAAGTGCCGGCGCAGATATGACGTCGCGTACGCGATGAGCGCGAAGCTGGTGGCATGAGAGTTATGGACGACGAAGTTGTTCGCGAGAAAGTTGTGATTGCCGTCGATCGACAGATCGTACGTCTCGCGTTCGCCAGCGGGCTCGATCGAGACGATGCGATCCCAATAGACTTCTGATGTCGCGAGCCGTTCGAGCTCGCGCGATTTAAGCAGCTTCGCTAATTTTCCAATGACCCACCGCCGGTAGCCTTTCTTGTGTTTGCTGGGATATTGAATTTGTCGGAAACCGAGCTGACCTTTTCGCTCGTGGCCTCTCGCGACTGCGACTGCATCACCTACGCTCAGCTCGCCGAGCGGCGTCCAGCCACCGAGTGTTCGAAAAGGATGGCTCGCGGTCGCTACGATCTCGTGACCGAGCGCGGTACGTAACGTGAACACGCGCTTACGGCCGCTCGCTTTGGCCGCGACGACGCGGCGCTTTTCGAGCCTCAACTCGTCGCTGCACGTCAGCGTACTCTTCAAACCGACGCGGCCATCGACGACGTCTTCGATCGCGACCCACGCACCGGTATCGGCATCGATCACGCGCGTGTCACCGGCGACGCATTCGGGAAACCCGTATTCGCCGAACCCGCGGATCTGCTCGAACACGCGCTCGCCGAACTCGCGCGCGATGCCCTTGGCTGCCATCGCGCCGATCAAGCGCTCGCGATGTTTTTCGATCCGGCCCGAGCGGCGCCACGCGGCCATGTCGCGGCGCAATTGATCGGCTTCACCCGGCGTGTAATCGGCGGCGACGACCGCGAGCTCCATCACCTGCTCTTGAAACAGCGGCACGCCCATCGTGCGCTCGAGCACCGGCTTGAGACATTCGTGCGGATATTCGATCGGCTCGAGCCCGGCGCGGCGCTTGAGATACGGATGCACCATGCCGCCCGAAATCGGTCCCGGCCGCACGATCGACACCTGCACGACGAGGTCGTGAAACACGCGCGGCTTGAGCCGCGGCAGCATCGACATCTGCGCGCGGCTCTCGATCTGAAACGTGCCGATCGTGTCGGCGGTGCAGATCATGTCGTAGGTGTCGCTGTCGTCGGCGGGGATGGTCGCCATCGACAACTCGACGCCGCGTTGCGCGCGGATCATGTCGAACGCGAGGTGGAGCTGATGCAGCGCGCCGAGCGCGAGCAGATCGACTTTGAACAAGCCGAGATCTTCGAGATCGTCTTTGTCCCACTGGATCACCGTGCGACCCGGCATCGCCGCGTTTTCGATCGGCACGATGTCGTGCACCGGCTCGTGGCCGAGCAAGAAGCCGCCGGGATGCACCGACAAGTGGCGCGGAAATTCTTGCAGCTCGTCGGCGAGTCGCGACAGATGCTCGAGCGCGTTCGCCTTGCCGCCTTCGGCGAGGCCCGCGCGTGCGAGCGCATCGGCCTCGACGCTGCCGTAGATCGATAGATATTTCGCGGCGCGATCGAGCGCGGTTTCGGGAATGCCGAGCACCTTGCCGACATCGCGCACCGCCGAGCGCGGCCGATAGCGGACGATGTTGCACACCATCGCCGCGTGATCGCGGCCGTAGACGGTGTAGACGTGCTGGATCACCTCTTCGCGGCGCTCGTGCTCGATGTCGAGATCGATGTCGGGCGGCTCCGCGCGCTCGCGCGACAGAAATCGCTCGAACAACGTGTGGTGCTTGACCGGATCGACGGCGGTGATGCCAAGACAAAAACACACGGCCGAGTTCGCCGCCGAGCCGCGGCCCTGACACAAGATGTCGCGGCGCCGGCAGTACGACACGATCTCGTACATCGTCAGGAAGTAGCCCGGATAATCGAGGTCCTCGATCACCGACAGCTCCATGTCGAGCTGGGCGCGAACTTTTGCGGGAACGGCGTCGCCGTAGCGATTCGCGGCGCCTTCTGAAACGAGCCGGCGCAAATAATCGCCCGATGTCGAGCCGTCGGGCAAACGCTCCGACGGATAGCGATAGCGCAACGCGCCGAGCTCGAACGTGCAGCGCGCTGCGATGTCGAGCGTGCGTGCGACCGCGGCGCGCTCGTCGGTGAACAGCCGCGAGAACGGGTACGGCGCGCGCAGATCGTGCTCGTCGTTCGGCTTGATCAAGCGACCGGCGGTCGCGAGCGTGACGCCGTGGCGGATGCACGTCAGCACGTCCTGCAGCGGCCGGCGACCACGCGCGTGATAGAGCACTTCGGTCGCGGCGACGAGCGGCAGCTGCGCCGCTTTTGCACGCGCGCGCAACCGAGCTTCGCGCGGTACGTCGTCGGCTTCGCGATGACGCGCGAGCAGTGCATAGAGCCGATCGCCGTACGCGCTCTTCATGTCGGCGATCAACGCCGCCGGCGGATCGCTCTCGCGATCGAGCGCGTCGGCCCACAGCCCGACGAGGCCGCCGCTGTGCCTGCAGACTTCCGTCCACTCGACGAGCGATTCGCCTTTATCGCAACGCCTGCGACCGGCGGTGACGAGCCGCACGAGGTTCGCCCAACCCGCGCGATCGGTTGCCAAGACGATGATGCGAGAAGACGGCGCAGGTGGTGCCGCGAGATCGAGCCCCCGGCCGGCGGGAGGAGCGGAGCGCAGCCGGCCAAAATGCTGGCGCGACTCGGCGCGCTTGGTGCGACCGCGACGTCCCGTCACGGGGATCGCCGGCGGTAACGCATCGGTTTCGACGCCCCAACCGGGTCCGCGGCCGTGCGCGTCGTCGTCGCGATGTAGCGGCGAGCTCGCCAGCGCTTGGCCGAACGGCGCGACGGTGAGCTGCGCGCCGCAGATCACGTGCATGCCGAGCTCGCGCGCTTTGACGTGCGCGCGAACCATGCCGTAGACGCCGTCGCGATCCGTGATCGCGATCGAGCGCAGCCCGACGCGATGCGCTTCTTCGACGAGCTCCTCGGGATGGCTCGCACCCTCGAGAAACGAGAAGTTCGATTTGCACCAAAGTGGCGCGTAGCCATCCACGCGTGATACTGTACACGCGTTCAGTCAAGGTTGATCAGCGAATCTATTTTCTTCCGCGCGGCAAACCAAACGTCGCCGTCACGCTCTGCTCCTTGCCATCGCGCACGAAGATGATCTTCGCCTCGGTGCCGGGCTTCGCGCTCT
>DASXEF010000998.1:0-4643 GCA_036490255.1 Kofleriaceae bacterium | reverse complement strand
CGGCCGCGGTCATGATGTCGGCGATCCAGCGATAGATGTGATCGGCGCCGTCGAGCTGCGCTTGCTCGACGAGGCCGATCGCTTCGTCGGCGAGCGCGATCGCTTCGGCGTGACGGCCGAGCTGCGACAGCGCCAAGCCTTGAAACGTGACGCCGTAAATGATCCCGACGAGCATCGGCATCTTGCGCGCCCACTCGGTCGCCGACTTCGCCATCTCGAGCGCGGCCTCGGCCGGATCGCCGAGCCGCAGGTGCGCGAGCGCGATGTACTCGAGCGCGCGCACTTCGTGATAGCGCTCGCGGTTCTCCGTCGCGACTGCGAGGCCGCGCTCGAACATCGCGAGCCCACCTTTGACGTCGCCGAGCTCGAGCTTGAGCTGGCCGAGCGACACCGCGACGTCGCTCGTCGCCGACAAGTCGCCGGTCTTCTCGGCGACCGACAGCGCGCGCGTGAGGTAGCTGTGCGCTTTATCGAAGTCGCCGAGATCGGCGTAGCACTGGCCGATGTTGCCGAGCTTGAGCGCGATGCCGCTGCGCTCGCCGAGCGTCTCGTCGATCTTGAGCGCGCTCTTGTAGTGCGCGAGCGCTTCTTCGTACTCGCCGAGCGCGGCGAACACGATGCCCATGTTGCCGAGCGCGCGCGCTTCGTTGCGCGCCATGCCGACGGCGCGATAGATCACGAGCGCCTCGGCGTAGCTCTCGATCGCGGGCTCGAGCTGGCCGATGTTCCACAGCGTGTTGCCGCGCTGGTTCAAGATCGTCGCGCGCGCGACGAGCACCGGGCTCGGCGGTCGCGATCCCGAGCTCGCGCTGACGTCGACGAGCGCGAGCGCTTGCTCGACGATCCGCAGCGACTCCTCGACGTTGCCGATCGAGCGCGAGATCGCGGCGCGCAGCCGCAGCGCTTCGGCTTCGCCCAGCACGTCGCCGGCATCGCGCGCGTACTGCAACGCGGGCAGGGCGGCGCGCAACGCGGCCGCGGCCTTGCCGACATCGAGATAGAACTGCGCGAGCGCACAATGTGCGATCGCGAGCTTGCCAGGATCGCGGGCGGCTTCGGCGGCTTTGCGCAGCGCGTGGAGCTCGCGCAGTTGCTGCGGCCGCTTCGCGAGCCGGCGCAAGATCTCCTCGCGCAGCCGATGCGTGTTGAAGCGGCGCTCGTGATCGAGCTCGGGCAACAGCTTCAACGCGCGGCCGAGCTGGCGAAACGCATCGGCGTTGCCGCCGAGCTCGACGGCGTGGCCGGCGGCGCGCAAGTAGCGATCGGCGGCCGGCAAGTTGTCGCCCGCGAGCTCGAGATGGCGCGCGATCAACGCGTCGTCCTGGCCGATGCGATAGCCGGCGGCGTTCGCGATGCGCGCCGCGGCCGCGCGATGCATCTGCACGCGCACCTCGGGCGGCACCAAGCCGTACGCGACCGTCATCGTCATGTCGTTCTTGAAGCGATATTCGTCGGCATCGCTCGCGCGCGAGAGCAGCCCGCGATCGGCGAGCGCGTCGAGCTCGAGCCGCGCGGGCTTGACGAGCAACGCCGCGAGCGCCGCCGCCGAGACGTGACGGCCGAGCACCGACGCGAGGATCAACGCCTGCTTCTCGTTCGCGGGCAGCGCGTCGATGCGCGCGAGCAACAAGTCTTCGATCGTCGACGGCACCGCGATCGGCGCGTCGCGTTTTGCCCACTTGAGATAGTCGGTGCCTTCGTCGGGGACGAGTACGCCGCGCTCGATCAACATCTCGAGCAGCTCTTGGATGAAGAACGCGTTGCCGCCGGCGCGCGCGCCGATCTGATCGAGCAGGTCCGTGATGTCGGCATCCGGCGCGAAGCGCGCGGCGATCATCTCGCGACGCGCGTCGGTGCCGAGCTCGTCGAGCATGACCAGCTCGGTGCCGAGGTCCTTCGCGAGCTTGATGATGCGCGGCTCGGGCCGGCTCGTCATCAGGCCGAACAGCGGGCGCGGCGTCGGGACTTCGAGCAGCTTCGCGAACAGCTCCTGGCTGTCTTGATCGGCCCAGTGAATGTCCTCGCCGACGAGCACGACCGGCTTGTCGCCGTCGAGCCGGCTCTCGATGCGAAGCAGTAGCTTGACGAGCAGCTGGCGGCGCGCGTCGGCGTCGTTGCCAGTCTGTCGAGAATGAGTCTCCGGTGCGACGCCGCGCGCGCCGAGCAGCTTCGCGAAGATCTGCAGCGCGCCGCGCGCATCCGCGCCGTCTTCGTCGCCGGGAAACACCAGCGGCAGCGCGCGCAGGAGGCGGCGCTCGACCTCGTGCGGCTCGGCATCTTCAGCGAGCCCGAGCACGTCGCGCGCGAGATCGGCGATCACGCCGTACGGCGTCATCGCGGTGCCGACGCGTGCGCTCGTGCGGATCACGACGGCTTCGCCGGGTGACAGCCCGTCGAGGAATGCGCGGACCAACGTCCGCTTGCCGACGCCGGCATCGCCGACGATCACGATCTGGCGCTTCTTCTTCGAGACCAGCACGTCGCGCCACGCGTCGCGCAGCGCCTTGAGCTCGAGCTCGCGGCCGTGCAGCCGCGCGTACGCCTGGCGATCGCGGATCCGCTGGGCGCGCTCTTTCGGGCCGCGCAGGCGGTAAACGCGCGCGCGCTTGACGCCCGGATCGGTCTCGTCGTCCTGCGCTTGCGTGATGCCGGAGCGCGACGTGTTCGTCGCCGATTCTTCGGGCAAGTCGATCGCGGGCAGCGCCTCGAACGTCCATTCGGCACGCGCCGCGCGAAACACGCGGCCGCCGACGAGGATCTCGGCTCCTCGAGCCTGCCGCGCGAGCTTGTGCGCGAACGCCGCGGTCGCGTCTTCGATCTCGAAGCTGAGCGCCGACTTCTGATCGCGGCGCGGCTTCACGAGCGCGACGCCGCGCTGCACGGCGAGCGCGAGCCGGAGCTCGGGCTCGACGTCGCTGCCGATGCCGTCGAGCGCGTCGACCAGCGCGAGCGCGAGCCGGATCGATTGATTCGCGTCGTCTTCGCCCGAGATCGGCAGGCCGACGATCACGCGCAGCGTCGCTTCACCGTCGAGCTCCACGCGCGGCTCGCTCACGGTGCGCGGCAGATCGAGCAGCGCGTCGTGCTTGAACGCGACGTCGCGCGCGACCTTGTAGAACTCGCCGACGAGCCGCGCGGCATCGGTGGCACCGAGCCGGCGCTCGAGCGCGGGCAGGCCGCGCAGCACGCCCTCGAGCACGTAGACGTATTTGCGCTCCTTCGTATCGCGCGGCAGCGGCGCCGGATCGGGCGTCGGCGGTCGCGCGTACTTCGCCAGCGACGCGTTGTTTTGACTCGGGCGCACCGGCGTGACCTCGCTGACGACCGGCTGCGAATCTGCGGCGACGCGATGCGCATCGCCTTCGGCCGGCGGCCGCGGCGACTTCGCGCGCTGCTCGGGCGCGACGATCGACGCGAGCTGCTGCGCGAGCGAGCTCGAATCGATCAGCGCGCCGTGGCGTTGGCCCCACTCGAGCTGGAACTTGCCGAGCTCGTGCTGCATGTCGCGCGCGGTTTGAAAGCGATCGGCGCGATGAAACGCGAGCGACTTCAAGATCACGCGCTCGAGCGACTCCGGCAGCTCCGGCGCGAGATCGCGGGGCCGCGGAATCGCGCCCGACTTGACGAGCTCGAGCGCTTCCTTGCCCTTGCCCGAGAACAACGGCCGCGCGCACACCAGCTCGTAGAGCACGATGCCGGCCGCGAACACGTCGGAGCGGCAATCGACGAGCTCGCCGCGCGCCTGCTCGGGCGACATGTACGCGAACTTGCCCTTGATGACGCCTTCTTCTTCGTGCACATCGCGCGCGCGCGCGATGCCGAAGTCGACGATCTTCACGCCGCCGTCCCAGCTCAGCAGCACGTTCTGCGGCGAGATATCGCGGTGGACGATGCCGAGCGGCTCGCCGAACTCGTCGGTCTTGCGGTGCGCGTAGTCGAGCCCTTTGGCGACCTGTTGCACGATGTACGACGAGATGCCGTACGGCAGCCGCAGCCGGGCGCGCGCGGCCTCTTGCAGCAGCCGCAGCAGGTCGATGCCCTCGACGTACTCCATCGCCAGGAAGTACGTGTCGCCGACCGCGCCGAAGTCGAAGACCTGGATGATGTTCGGGTGATTGAGGCCGAGCGCGATCTTCGCCTCGTCGACGAACATCGCCACGAACTGGCGGCTCTTCGCGTACGCGGTGTGGATCTTCTTGATGACGAGCGTCTTCGCGAGGCCCTGCGCGACGCTCGTGCGCGCGAGATAGACCTCGGCCATCCCGCCGGTGCCGATCTTGCGGATTAACTGATATTTGCCGAACTGCTCCACGCGAGCGAATACCGCAGCGCCCACCGCGGCGAATTCAAACCTAGCTTACCTCACTTGCGCGCGAGCGCCGCGGTCACAGCGGCGTGACGACGAGGTTGTCGAACCAGGTATCGGTCTCCCAGTTGTTGAATGCGAAGTAATCGTGCGAGGGGCCGTCGAGCGGCCTCGGATCGGTCCAGGTCAAGAACGGCGTCTGCATGTCGTCGATCCACCACGTCACGGTCTGGCCGACGCGCTCGATCTTCCAGTGGTAGTGCTGCTTCGCGACGACTTTGCGATCGGTGCGCGCGGCGACGTCGGTGCCGTGCTCGTCGAGCCGGGCGATCTCCGA
>DASXEF010000977.1:0-4626 GCA_036490255.1 Kofleriaceae bacterium | reverse complement strand
TGGGCCGTCGCCAACAACATCCACGTGCTGACGCCGCAGTTGTTCGTCGACAACGTCAAGCTGTGCGACGAGGACGTCGACCTCGGTCTGGATCTGTCGCTGCAGATCATGTTGCAGAAGCACGCCGCCGGCACGCTCGCGCCACCGTTGGCCGCGCCCGGATCGACGACGCCGGCGCCATCGGCACCGGCGCCCACGCCAGCACCGGCGCATCACGAGCACAAAGCCGAATCGCCGCCGCCGGCCACGCCATCGCCGCCATCGCCGCCATCGACGCCACCGCCGGCCGCCAGCGACACGCCGCCATCGACGCCACCGCCGCCGCCGCCGACGCCGTCGAGCGCACCGCCGGGTAGCGCCGATCAGCCCGTCACGAAGCCGGAGCAAACGCCGTGATCGCGCGCATCGTCATCGCCGTCGTGCTGCTCGCGATTCCCGCGACCGTCACGGCAACGTGGATCCACTCCGCGAAGACGCGGCTCGCCGAATCGGCCGCGACGCCCGAGAACGTGCCGGTCGCGTCGCAATCCGACGTCGGCTATTGCTCGCCCGAGCTCAAGAAGATCCTGCGCCGCGTGCTGATGAGCTGCGGTCTCGTCGGCGGCAACGCGGCTCGCGGCTGCCAGCCGGTGCAGGCGAAGAACGTCGCGACGATGAGCGGTCCCGACTTCAACGCGCTGTTCAAGCCGATGAAAGATCGCGGGGCCATCGTCGAGTTTCAGAAAGACAAAGCGGATCTCGATCCGCAATCGCTGCAGCTCGTCGATCAGGTGTTCGCCGATCAAAAGGGTGCGAGCTGGTTCTTCGTCGTGTCGCGCGCGTCGCCGGAGGGCACGCTCGAGCACAACCGCGAGCTGTCGAAGCAGCGCGCGGAAGCGGTGATGGATCACCTGCACACGCAGTTCAAAGATCCCGATCTCGACAAAGAGGTCGGCATGCTCTGGCTCGGTGCCGAGTTCGCGCAGCTCGAGACCGAGTTCTGTCAATGGAAGCGCAGCGGCGGCAGTGATTGCACCGCGGACGACATCAACCGGAGCGCGTTCGTCGCATGGATCGACTGTCAGCTTTAATCATCGTCGCGGCGCTTGCGGGTTGTGACAGCGGCGACAAAGCCGCGCCACTGCCGTCGCGCGCCGAGACCGGCAAGGTCGGCTCGGCGCAAGCCGCGAGCAGCGACGCGTTCTGCGACTTTCACAAGCGCGACGATTCGGGGCCGCTGTTCAGCGCGCCGCCGGTCGGTGAAGTGAAGCTGCTCGGTCCGCAGAACGGCCACTGGCTGTGGATCAACGTGTGGGCGACGTGGTGCCATCCGTGCGTCGAGGAGATGCCGCGGATCACGAGCTGGCAGAAGAAGCTGCCGCACGTCGATCTCGAGTTCATCTCGATCGACGAGACCGACGACGCGATCGCGAAGTTCGCCAACGCGCCGCACACCGCGCGCCTCGCCGACCCAAAGGCGCAAGACGCGTGGGTCAAGCAGCTCGGCCTCGACGCGGGCGCGCCGATTCCGATCAACGTGTTCATCAGCCCGACCGGCCACGTGCGCTGCGCGCGCGCCGGCAGCATCCGCGAGCAGGACTACGCCGCGATCGAGAAGCTGCTCGCCGAGTGACGAAGCGACCCTGGCCGGCCGTGCTGTTCGATCGTATCGCTATTACAAGGCGTTCTGCGAGCTCAACAAGATCGACGCGCGGCCGTGAAGCGCTAGCGCGCTGAATTCGAAGCCTCGCAAGCAGCGAGTGCTAACCGGCGGCTTCGCGATCAGCGAAACGTGAAGCCCCCGCGCAACATCAGTGCAGTCTGTCGCGGAGCTTGTAGCCATGCGCGTACGTTCGCTCCGAGCCCGATCCAGGCGACGTTTCCGTCCGCGAGCTGGAACTGTTTCGTCAACGAGATACCAGCGCTAGCGTACGAACCGCTGCCGTAGCGCGAAGTGACAGCACCAGCACCGACATCAACAGCGACGGTGAGGCCGTCGCCAAGCTTTCGGGCCAGTCGCTCTTGGAGCCTCCAGCCAACCGCGTCGTTATGACTATCGTTCCAAAATTCGGCACTGCGCTCGACCACGAGGTTCGGCGAGAGTCGAAAGCTCGCGCTGTCGTCTAGGTGGTTTGCGTCGGCGCTCTCGAGCGGAAGCGTCACGCCCTCGAGCGGCGCGGTGATCGGCGGCTCTGACGAGCTCGTCTCGTCGTGAGCCGGGTCGGCGGTCGCCGTGCGCGCTATCGCCACACAGAGTAAGGCGGCACGCATCATCTTGTGACCGTACGTTGCCACGAACGGTTCGCTCGGCGGCCAATAAAGGATCGCCGGACGCCGTGTCGTCCCTAAAGATCCGGCGGCACGTCGCCGATGCCGAGCAACGCGCGACCGATCGTCGGCAGCAGACGATCGACGATCATCTTGTGCGTGAGCACCGTCTCGATGTCGCGCAGCGCCGCGTTGAGCGGGCTCGTCGCGCGAATGCTCGCACCGCCGCCGAGGCGAAACGCGCCGCGCACGACCTCCGCACACTCGGTCGCGACGTGACTCGCCGCGAGGCGCATCTCGGCGCGTACGGCGCCGTCGATCGCCTCGCGCTCGGCGGCCGCATATGCCGCGTCGCACGTCGCGAGCAGATACGCGCGCGCGGCTGCGAACCGCGCGTGGAGCTCGGCGAACTTCGCGAGCTGCGCGGACGGCGTGTCTTTGTTGTTGTCGGGCTCGCCGGCGAGCTTCTTGCCGGCATGGTCGAGCGCGCCGCCGGCGATGCCGAGCGCGCACGCGGTCACGCCGCTCGCGAGCACGCCGAACAGCGGCAACCGATACAGCGGCGTTTTCGGCCACGGCGCGTCGGCGAACACCGAGCACACGTGATCGGCGGCGACGCGCACGTCGGTGGCGACGAGCGCGTGGCTGCCCGTGCCGCCGAGCCCGAGCGTGTCCCAGTCGTCGACGGTCTTGAGGCTCGCGGCCGGCACGAAGCACATGACGTGGCGCTTGTCGCTGAGCGCACCGAGCGCGACGTACTCGGCGTGCCGCGATCCCGACGCGTACGACCATCGCCCGGTCAGCTTGCCGTCGGTGAGCTTGCCGGTCGGCGCGAAGATTCCGGCGAACAACGGCGTGCCCGATGCCCACAGTCGATCGGCGGTGGCGCGCGGCAAGTACGCGCCGAGCAGCGCGGTCGTCGTCGCGGTCATCACGACCCACGCGGTCGCCGAATCGCCGCGTGCGAGCGCCTCGAGCACTTGCACGTAGTCGCTCGGTCGCAGCTCGGCGCCGCCGAGCAAGTTGGGCGCGAGAGCGCCGAGGATGCCGCGCTCGCGCAGCGCGCCGATCACCGCCGGCGCGAGTTGGCGATCGCGATCGTGCGCCGCACGATACTGGGGCAGATCTCGCGCGAGCTCGCGCGCGACCTCGATCAACTCAGCACCGCCTTCGGCGGTGCTGCGCGGCCCGGCAGAGCCGGCCCTATCGCTCACGACGGCAGTCCGAGTGCGGCCTCGACGCGCTTGATCGTCGCGAGCTCGGTCGGCGACAGATGGCCGTCGGACGACGCCGCGTCGACGAGCACCTCGATCAGCGCGAGCTTGTCGTCGAGCGGCAGCGCGGCGATCACCGGCTCGGCATCGTCCCAGCCTTCGAGATCGATCACGCTGCGGCGCTCTTCGGCATCGAGCCCGAGCTTCGTCATCATCGCGGCCAAGAACGCGCGCTCGTCATCGGTGACCATGCCGTCGGCGACGATCACCTTCGAGACGAGCAAACACTTCGCGACGGCGGCTCTCACGAGCGGTCCCGTTTCGGCAACACGAAGATCGCGAGCATCGCGGAGAGCGGCCACATCATCTCGGGCCACAGCGGCTGCTTGAGCACGTGGACGAGCATCAGCACGAACATCAGGCCGATCATGATCAAGCGGCCCTTCGCGTAGCGGCGCTGGCGCTCGCCGCTCAAGAACAACACGACCGCGTCGAGCGGGAGCCACACGAGATACGACTCGTTCCATTCGACGTACGGCAACGGGCTGATGATCGCGAGGAACAAGAAGATCGAGCCGAGCAACACGTACGGCGCGACGCTGATCACCACGCCGGTCCTCTGGAGGCGCCCCCACAGCCGCGTCAGCCACACCGGCAACGTCGCGGCGAGCAGACACAGCGCGAGGATCACGCGGCCGCTCGGCGGATCGGGCACCGTCGGGATGCCGCGCTCGATGCAGTCCTCGTCGGGCGGTCGACCGGCGGCCTTCGCCTCGCGATAGTTCGCCGCGCATTCCTTGCGCACGTAGACCGCGACCGGTTTGACGCCGAACTTCTCGGCGACGGCCTCGCGCAGATACTGCGGCAAGAACATCCGCTCGTAGTAGCTCGGCACGCGATCGGTCGTGCGGCCCATCGCGATGTCGGTGCCGATCAGCGGGATGCGCATGCCGGCGAACCCGTCGCGCGCGTAGTCGCGGTACGTGCGGCCGTCGGTCTTGTCGGTCATCGACGACAACGCGCCGCCGGTGACGCCGTCGATGATGTTGCGGATGCGCGTCGTGCAGTTGTCGTCGAAGTGGTCGTACGCGTAGTAGCGGTTCTCTTCGAGCACGTCGTGCTCGAGCTTGACGATGATCTTCTGCTTTTGATCGGCGTCGAGCGG
>DASXEF010000967.1:0-3479 GCA_036490255.1 Kofleriaceae bacterium | reverse complement strand
GCACGATCTCTATCTGCTGACCGTGCCGCTCATCACGATGAACCCGACGCTGCAGCAGGACGCAATCAAGAACCAGTCGTACCTCGAGGGCTCGTTCAAGACGATGAAGGCCGGCCAGGGCAAGTACGATCCGTCGGCGATCGGTGCGCTGCTCGGTCGCCACAACCAGGAAGTCCAAGCGTGCTACGAGCGCGTGCTCGCGACGAATCCGAAGCTCACCGGAACGCTCGTGCTCAACTTGGATGTCGATCAGACCGGCACGATCAAAGGCGCGAGCACGCAGCCGAACGCCGGCGCGCAGGACATGGCGCTGGTCGCCGGTTGCGTCGGCGAGCGCGCGAAAGCGTGGAAGCTGCCGGCGCGCGCGAACGGCAAGGGCACGCCCGGCTCGACGCGCATCAAGCTCACGTACAACGTCGCGCTGAAGAAGTAGTCGCTACTTCTTGCGACGGCGACGGCCGGCGAGCTTCGCGACGCGCTCGAGCTCGGCGATCATGCGGTTCGCGCTCGCGAGCCGCGCCGGCTGATCCGGATCGCCGGCAAGCGCGGACGGCGTGGCGCTCGTCGCGACGAAGCGGCGCAGCGCCTGATGGCAGAGCGCTGCGTCGGCGATCGCGTGATACGCGGCGGCGAGGTTCCACTGATGCAGCGGCCAGCTGGGCTCGAGCTCGCACGCACGCAGTAGATGAGGCACGGCTTCGTCGGCGCGAGCTTGGCCGAGCAGGCACGCAGCCATCGCCGCCGCCGAGTCTGCCGATTCGTCGCAGCGGGCGAGCAACAGCTTCGCGCGCGCGAGGTCGCCGTCGGCGATCAGCTCGACCGCGCGGCCGATCGCGGCGGTGGCCGGCCGCGCGCGGGCGAGTGACAAGTGCTTGTCGCCGAGATCGAGCAGATCGCGGCCGAGATAGTACGGCGACGGCAGCGCTTCGCCGGTGACGCGCGCGGCCGCGGCGACCAGTGTCGTCGCGCGCTCGAGCTCGGTCGACGCGATGCGATAGCCGTCTTCGATCAACTTGTCGACCAGCGCGGTCGCATCGAGATCGCCGGTGAGATCCTCGTGCAGGCAGTCTTCGATGCGCTGATTCGCGATCAGGACGGCCCAGCGCCGCCAGCGCCGCTCGCCGCTGATCTTGCGGATCGCGACGACGACGACGCGCGAGTCGCGATCGATCATGACGTGCGCTTGGGTCGGCCGCGTCGGCTTGACGGTGGCGATCGGCGGTTGCGCCGCGAGCAACGCGACCTCGGCGACGCGCTCGCGCAGCTCGGCGGCGACATCGAGTCGCACGCACAGCTCGTCGGCGACGCGATGCGCCGCGACCGGTGCCGCTTCGGCCATGATCGCGACGAGCTGGACGAGATCGTCGTCGGTGAGCTGGCCGATCATCAGCTCGACGGCAGCGGCGACATCCGCGGCCGAATCGAGCTGTGCGGCGAGCGCGATCGCGGAGCTGCGCTGGATCGCCGACGGATTCGCGAACTTCGCGGCGCGTTTTTCGCCGAGCTCGGCGAGCAGCCCGAGCGCGCAGACCTTGGCGGCATCGCCACAGCTCGCGCTCCCGCCATCGACGATCGCGCGTAGCTCGGCGATCACGCGTGCGCGCAGCTCGCCATCGCTCGCGAGCCGGCCGAGCGCGGCACGTGCGGCATCGCGACGGCTCGCATTCGCGCTGGTGATCTCGCGGCCGAGCAGCGGGATCGCGGTCGCGCCGAGTCGGCTGACGATGCGTTCGACGTGCAGCGACGGCCGCGTCGGCGACGTGCTGAACCAATCAGCGAGCCGCCGCAAGTCGATGAACGGACTCTCCGCACCCATCGATGGCCATACATTAGATGTATGGTCACGCAGTCGTCAACGAATTTTCGCGATCTTACGTGGGACCGCGTATTCGGTGCATCATTGGCTAAGAGATCATCACTGGGCGCACATTTGGGTTGAAAGGCGCACATCCATTCGCAATTCTGCCCGGGATGGCGAACAAGGAGTCGACGGCGGTGAACGCGTTGATCGACCTGGCGCAAGGCAAGCCGGTTGTCGGCAAGTCTTCGCCGGGCGACGACCTGTTCAGGGCGCCGAAACAGCCTCAGCCGCCGGCGCCACTGCCGCGGTTGCGCGCGCCGGGTGGAACTTCGCAGCTGCAGCTGCACGACGTGCCGGCGTCGAAGGTTCGCATGATGAACGCGCCGACCAACGGCGGCGTGATTCCGTCGATCAAACGTGCAGACCAACCGATGCCCGTCGCGCCGACGCCGCGTCCGAGCGGTACGCCGAGCCCGACGCTGAACGCCAAGCAAACCGTGCCGCCGCCGCGTCCGCGCGCATCGGTTCCGCCGCCGCGTGCGCGCGCGACGACGGTGCCGCCGCCGATGCCGGTCGCAGCCGCGCCGGCCGCGAAGCCCGTCGTGCGCGTCACCGCACAACCGATTCCAAAGCCGGTGGCGCAACCGCCGTCGCGACCGAACGAGGGCGCGCGTGTCGACGCGATCGCATCCGGCGCGAATCCGTTTGCCGCGATGCCGACGTTCACGCCGCCGCGCGCGCTCGCGCTCGACATGACGGGCGACGTCGTCACGGCGGAGTCGTGGTTCGAGTCGAGCCGCGCGATCGAAAAGTTCGAAGAAGAGACGTTCGTCGGCACCGCGCCGGTCGTGCGGATCGAGCGCCGGCGCAAGCTCGTCTTGCTCAAGATCGTCGCGACGAGCGTCGTGTTCGTCGTGATCGGCGTCGTGATCGGCGCGTACATCGCGTTCCACGGCGAGCCCGACGCGCGCGCGACGACGATCGCAAAGGCGTCGACGTCGACGTCGGCGACCGCGCCGAAAACGATCGTCCAGCAGCTGCCGGTCGCCCCCGCCGAGCCGGCTCCGGTGCCGAAGCTCACCGACGTACGCATCGACTCGACGCCGGCAGGCGCGACGGTCACGCTCGTCGATAACGGCAAGCAGTCGTTGCTCGGCTCGACGCCGATCGCGACGTCGCTCGATCCGTCGCGAAGCTACGACGTCGTGTTCGCGCTCGAAGGCCGGCCGAACAAGTTGATGCACTTCGAGCCGAGCGCGTCGCAGCACCTCGAGGCCACGTTCGACAAGCCGGCACTCGCGCCGGTGGCCGTCGCGCCGAAGCCCGCGTCGACGCCCGCGCCGACGCCGGTGCAGCACCACGTCGCGGCGCGCGCATCGGTCGGTCAGATCGCCGACCCCGGATTCGAAGGCTCGTCGGGTAACGGCACGTTGATGGTGTCGACGAAGCCGCCGTGCGACATCGTGATCGACGGTCAATCGACCGGCTTGCACACGCCGCAGCGCGCGATTCCGCTGTCGGCCGGCGCGCACAAGATCACGTTCGTCAACGCCGCCGAGCACATCAACAAGACCGTCTCGGTGTCGGTCTCCGCCGATCACACGACGAAGCTGATCAAAGATCTCCTCGGCGACTAGAGCGCATCTCATAACCATCACGGGCTGCGACCATCGCGATG
>DASXEF010000957.1:0-1650 GCA_036490255.1 Kofleriaceae bacterium | reverse complement strand
CCCGCGTGGCCATCAAAGGCGTGCTCGCGTGGTCGACGATCGGCCAGATGGGCTTCATGCTCGTGCAGTGCGGGCTCGGCGCGTGGCACCTCGCGCTGATGCACCTGCTCGCGCACTCGCTCTACAAGGCGCACACGTTCTTGAGCTCGGGCTCGATCGTGCAGCAATGGCGCGCCGGCCACATCGTGCACCACCCACGTCTGCGAATCTGGCACCTCATGGCTGCCACGATCCTCGTGTGCATCCCGGTCGCGCCGTTCTATCTCGACACGCCGATTCCGGTGGATCGACTGCCGAGCTCGGTCGGCCCGCTTGTCCTCGTGCTCGGCCTAAGCTTCGCGCCGATGATCGGTCGAGCGATCGCCGCCGGGCGGCGCGCGTTCGCGATCGCGGCGGCGTTCACCGTCGGAGCAGCGACCGCGTATTTCGGCTGGCATGTCGTGTTCGAGCTGATCGCACCCGAGATCAACGCAGGCATGGAGCCGTCGGCCACCAAGTGGACGATCGTCGTCACGGGGCTGGGCGTGCTGTATGTCGCCCAGTCGCTCTTGCAGACGAGACCGAACGGCTGGTTCTCACGATGGCTCCAGCCACATCTCGTGAGCGGCCTCTACATCGATGACTGGTTCACGCGGGTGACGTTTCGGTTGTGGCCGCCGGGGTTCCGATGATCGACGTCGCGTTGAAGTCAGCCGTCGACCGCGCGTGCGCGAGCATCGCACCGACGTGGCCGCTCGATCGATTCATCGCCGTGAACCCGTTCTGGCCGCGTACCGACAAGCCACTCCCCCAAGTCGCCGGCGAGCTCGCGGCACTCTCCGGTGCTCGCCTGCTCATGCCGCGCGCGTGGTACGCGGACGAGTGGCGCTCGGGACGGCTTCGCTCCGAGCACCTGCGCGAAGCGATCGCCGAGAGCGGCGTCAACGTGACCGAAGACGACCTGCTCGCGAGCTTCTGGATCCGCGAGCCGATCTCGCAGAGGCGGCCGCTCGTCGTCGACGTGCTCGAGACGCTGCGCCGGAGCGAGCACGAGCTGTCGTGGCGCGAGTTCGTGATGGAGCGGATCAGCCGATTCTGCGCGTCGTATTTCGATGACGGCCAAGCGCAAGTCAGCGCGCCGCGAGTCAAGCAGGGCTTCTACGCGACGTGGCGAACGCAGGCCGAGAGCGATCGCATGCCGTCGCTGTTCATGGGAGTCGGCGGCTATCGCTCGACACTCGAGAAGCTCCCGCTTGGCGCGAACGAAATGATCGATCAAGGTTGTGAGGACCTCGGCGTCGCGGTCGATCAACGCGAGCGGTATTTCTCGGCGCTGTTACTCGACGTCAACGGGTGGGCGTCCTGGTGCGCGTACCTGCGCTGGACTGCGCGACTCACCGGCGGAGACGACGTCCACATTCACGAGTTGTTGGCCATCCGTCTCGCCTGGGAATGGATCCTGCTCCGATCGAGCGACGAGGCGATCACCGCCGAGTGGCGGTTCGCGATGACGAGCTGGTCCGCGATCGATCGCGCGGCGCAACTGGCGCGATCCGACGACTGGATCCTGCAACGCGCGGTCGAGATCGCATGGCTGGCTCGGGTGCGCCCGAAGCTGCCGCAAGGGTTCGACGCGACACGGCCGGCGAAGCCGAAGCTACAGGCCGCGTT
>DASXEF010000940.1:0-1780 GCA_036490255.1 Kofleriaceae bacterium | reverse complement strand
AAGGACGCGATCGACGCCGTGGTCGAGGACTTCGTCGGCAACGTCGCTGCGGACGCGCGCATCAACGCCTTCTTCGCGAACGCGGACATCCCGCACCTCAAGCAGATGCTGAAGGATCAGATCTGCTCGGCGACCGGCGGTCCCTGCAAGTACACCGGCAAGGACATGAAGACCGCGCACGCCGGCATGAAGATCAAGGAAGCGGACTTCAACGCGCTCGTCGAGGATCTCGTGAAATCGCTCGACAAGTTCCACGTCAAAGACGCCGACAAGCAAACGCTGCTCGGCGTGCTCGGCCCGATGAAGCCCGATATCGTCACCGCGCAATAGCGCCGAGTCGTGGTAAGTCGTCCCCGAAAGGCTCGAATCGAAGCACGAACGTAAACGACAGCTCCGACGGATGCAGGGAAGCCAGTGAGAACCTGGCACAGCCCCCGCTACTGTGACCGGGGACGACGCGGCAGGGCACTGCCAGCCACTGGGAAACTGGGAAGGCGCCGCGAAGGACGAACCGGAAGTCAGGACACCGCACCGTCGCGACCTCGGGGTGAAGGACCGCGCTGTTCGGCGTCGTCACTCCGCGCGTTACGTGGGGTGACCAATGAAGACGCTCGGGATCATAGTCGCGCTCGTGCCGGCTGCGGCACTCGCCGACGAGACGATCGTCGTCATCGATACGGCCGCGCCCGATCGCGATCGCGTGCTCACCGACGCGCCGTTCTTCACGATCATTCATCCCGACGACAACGTCGCGACGATGTCGGTCGCCGAAGCGGTCGGCGCGACCGTCGGCACGCAAACGCATTCGCTCGGCGGGCTCGGCGCATACGAGTCGGTGACCGTACGCGGCGCGCCGTCGGGAAACACCGAAGTGATGATCGACGGCGTGCCGCTATCGCGAATCGCGGCGGTGACGACCGATCTCGGTCGCTTCGCGCTCGACGCGTTCGGCCAGGTCGAGCTGTATCGCGGCGCGGTGCCGGTCGAGCTCGGCGGCGCGGGCGTCGGCGGCGCACTCGATCTGATCACGAAGCTCGGCCGCGACGACAACGGCAATCGCATCGCGGCGTCGGCGGGCTTCGGCTCGTTCGGCGCGCGTCATGTTCGGCTGCGCTACGGCGATTCGCACTGGCACGACAAGCTGCTGTCGTCGACGACCGTCGGCTATCAAGGCGCGACCGGCGATTACTCGTACTTCAGCGACAACGGCACGCCGCTCAATCCCAAGGACGATCGTTACCTCACGCGCACGAACGATTCGTTCGATCAGGTCGATGCCTCGTCGCGCGTCGGGCTCGCCGACACGCCGGCCGAGAACGCCGGCATTCGCGTCGCGTGGAAGGATCAAGGGCTGCCCGGCAACATCACGATGCCGACGCTGGCGGCGAAGCTCGATACGCTCGACGTCGTCGGCGACGTCCACGCCGTCGAGCACCTCGCGACGGTCACGGCGAAGCAGCTCGCGTACGTGCTCGTCGAAGCACAAGCGCTACACGATCCGCTCGGCGAGCTCGGGCTCGGCGCGCAGGAGCGCGACTACCCGACGCTGTCGGGCGGCGCGACGTCGACGTGGATCGTGCCGGTCGGCCGCGATCGGCTCACGCTCGGCGCCGAGCTGCGCGGCGATCACTTCACCGATGCCGACGCGAATGCTGCACGGCCCGCGCTCGTCGGCGATCGTGAGGGCGGTGCCGCGCTCGCCGCGTTCGATGTCGTGCTCGATCCCGACGAGCGCCTCGTCGTCACGCCGTCGGGTCGCTACGATCTCGTGCGCACCGCG
>DASXEF010000910.1:0-9289 GCA_036490255.1 Kofleriaceae bacterium | reverse complement strand
CATCGCGCAGCGCCGCCGAGCCGAGCGGCTGCAAGAACACCAAGCCGCGCGTGAGCTCGCCGAGGAATCGCGGATCTTCGACCGCGCGATCGAGAAAATCGGAACGCATCGACACCACCACGCGCACCGGCGCCGCGCTGTCGTCGGCCGCCGCGGCGAGGCACGCCGTGTACGCGAGCCGCTCCGCCGGATCGACGACGTGCGTGTAGAGCTCTTCGAACTGATCGATGAACAGCAGGATCTTGGTCTGCTTTTGCGCCGCGCGTTCGCGCAGCGCGGCGCCGAGATAGCCGGGCTCGCGCGCGAGTCGCTCGACGATCACTTCGCGCGACGACGTCGACGACGTCGGGCCGATGACGTTCGCGAGGGTCGCCAGCGCTTGGCGTCCAGGCCGCAGCAGGTGGACCTCCCACGGCTCGCCGGATGCCTTCAGCGCGGGCACGACGCCGGCGCGAACGAACGATGACTTGCCGACGCCCGACGGTCCGACGATCCCGACGAGCGGCTGCTCGCGGACGCGGGTCACCGTGCGCAGCACGTCGTGGTCGCGGCCGAAGAAGCGATCGGCGTCGGCTTCTTGGAACGTCACCAAGCCCGGATACGGGCTCTCGTGCTCGCCGAGCTGGCGAACGTGACGGCCGGGTGCGAGCAGCTCGAGCTCGTCGAGGAGCTCGCGCGCGCTCGCGTAGCGATCGAGCTTGCGCTTCGCGAGGCAACGATCGATCACGTGCGAGAGCGCCTCGGCGAGCTCGGGTACGAACGCGGTGGCTCGCGGCATCGCAGCGTCGAGATCCGCGAGCTGCGCGATCAGGCCGGTTGCCGACGTCGATGCCATCGGATGCTTGCCGGTGACCATCTCGAACAACATGATCCCGACGGCCCACAGATCGGATCGCGCATCGATCTCGTCGACGCCGACTTGCTCGGGCGACATGTACGGCAGCGTGCCGACCAGCGCACCGTGCGACGTGAGGTCGAGGTTGCCGCCGGCATCGGAGACCGATGCGGCGCGCCGCGCCGGCGACTGGCGCGCTTGCGAGAGCAGCTTCGCGATCCCGAAGTCGAGGACCTTGATGCTTCCCGCGTCGGTGATGAACACGTTTTCCGGCTTGAGGTCGCGATGCACGATGCCCTCGGCATGCGCGCGCACGAGCGCGCGAACGATCGCGATCGCGATCTCGATCGCGCGTCCGCTCGCGATCCGCTCGCCGTCGAGCGACTTTCGCAGCGTCGCGCCTTCGAGGTACTCGAGCACCATGTACGGCACGTCGGCGACCTCGCCGACCTCGTGGATCACGACGATGTTCTCGTGATTGACCTGTGCGGTCGTGCGCGCCTCGGCGACGAATCGCGCGGCGAGCTCTTGCGAGTCGGTCGCGAGGAACTTCATCGCGACGCGACGACCGAGCCGCATGTCGCGCGCGAGCATGACCTGGCCCATCCCGCCTCGACCGAGCTCGCGGATCACTTCGTACTGGCCGATGCGTTGCCCGGGCGTGATCGACCAGACGGCGTGGCCGTCGTCATCGACGGTAGTCAACGCCGATGCGCCGGCTGCATCGAGCCGTGTCCGCATCAACGCAGACTCGTCGCGCCGCCCGCGATCGTTGCCCACGCCAAATTCTATCAGCTACGATGGTGATGATGAGGGGGCTGGCGCTGCTCGTGGTCGTCGCGTTTGCGGTTAGCGCGCACGCCCAGCCGGCGGCACCGAAACCGTGGGCGGTCGGCGTGTCGGATGTGGAACAGACTCGTGCGCTGGACATCTACAAGCGCGCCAACGCCGAGTTCGAGGAGGCGCGGTACGCCCAAGCGCTCGCGATGTATCGCGAGGCGATCACGCACTGGGATCATCCGGCGATTCGCTTCAACATGGTCGTCTGTCTCGTCAACCTCGACCAGCCGCTCGAGGCGTTCGACGATCTCGAGATCGCGTTGAAGTACGGCGCCGGTCCGATCGGCGCGGCGGTCTACGAGCAAGCGCTCACGTATCAGAAGCTGCTGCTCGGCCAGCTCGCGAAGATCAAGATCACCAGCCAGGAGCGCGGCGCCGAGATCACGCTCGACGGCGCGAAGCTGTTCACGGCTCCGGGCAGCGTCACGAAGCTCGTGATGCCCGGTACTCACCAGGTCGTCGCGACGAAGGCGGGCTTTCTCACGACCACCACGCCGCTCGTATTGCTCGGCGGCAAGACCGCGACCGCCGACGTCGAGCTCACGCGGCTCGCAGCGACCGCGATCGTGCGTCGCTGGTCGGCGTGGAAACCGTGGGTCGTGCTCGGCGCGGGCGCCGTCGTGGCCGCGACCGCGGGCGTGCTCGAGTGGCGCTCGCACGAAAACTTCGAGTCGTACGATACGAGCTTCGCGGCCGCGTGTAGCACCGGCTGCGGCGGTCCCGGCGAGCCGGCGATTCCGTCCGCGCTCGCGTCGCTCGAGCATCGCGCGAAGCTCGAGAACGAAGGTGCGGTCGCGATGTTCGCGGTCGGCGGCGCCGCGCTCGCGGTCGGCATCATCGGCGTGATTCTCAACCAGCCGTACGCGGCGACGCTCGAGAAGAACATGACGATCACGCCGGTCGTGAGCGCGCGCGAAGCCGGAATCTTCGTCGGTGGAGCGTTCTGAGCGTGCACCGCATCGTCGCGCTCGCGGCGAGCCTGGCAGTCGCCGGCTGTTTCTCGCCATCGACCGTCACGTGCTCCGACGGCACGACGTGCCCGATAACGAAGGCGTGCGCGCCCGCCGGCGGTGGCTGCGTCGATCCCGCGCAGATCGCCGCGTGCGATGGGCTCGGCGACGGCGCCAATTGCACGGCCAGCTCCGTGACGCTCGGCGTGTGCCAATCGAGCGTGTGCGAAGGCACGCAATGGAGCGCCACGACCGTGCTCGGTGGCACCACGCAGGCGAGCTCCGTCGGGCTCTACGACCCGACCGGCGTGGCCATCGATCGCGCGGGGAACATCTACATCGCCGACTCCGGCAACAGCTTGATCCGACGCGTCGATCCGAGCGGCGTGATCACGACCGTCGCAGGCACCGGCGAGCTCGGCTACACCGGCGACGGTGGTGCCGCGACGAGCGCCGCGCTGTTCACGCCGAACGGCATCGCCGTCGACGGTGCCGGCGACTTGTTCATCGCCGATACCCAGAACGAGCGAATTCGCCGTGTCGACGCGACGACCGGCGACATCACGACCGTCGCCGGCAATGGGATGCCCGGCGACACCGGCGACTTCGGCGCCGCGATCGCCGCCGAGCTCAGCTATCCGGCGGCGGTCGCCGTCGACGGCCTCGGCAACCTCTACATCGCCGACATGACGAACAATCGCGTTCGGCTCGTCGACACGACCGGCACGATCACGACCGTGGCCGGCAACGGAGCCGCCGACTTCGGCGGCGACGGCAGCGCCGCGGTCGACGCGCAGCTAAACGGTCCGAGCGGGGTCGCCGTCGATCTGCAAGGCAATCTCTATATCGCCGACGAGCGCAACAACCGCATCCGCCGCGTCGACATCGACGGCATCATCACGACCGTCGCCGGCGACTGTGCGGGCACGTGCGCACCGACGTTCGGCGGCGATGGCGGCCCGGCGACGAGCGCGACGCTCGACCAGCCGTTCGGCGTCGCGGTCGATCATCTCGGCAACCTCTACATCGCCGACACGTTCAACGAGCGCGTGCGCGAGGTCGACGCCGCCGGCACGATCACGACGATCGCCGGCATGGCGATGCCCGGCGACGCAGGCGATGGCGGTCCGGCAACCGACTCGCAGCTCGACAATCCAGAGGCGGTTGCCGTCGACGCCGCGGGCGACGTCTACATCGCGGATGCGACCAACGATCGCATTCGCGAAATCGCTGCCACCACCGCCACGATCGCGACCGCCGCCGGCAACGGAACCCACATCGCCGGCGGCGGCGCGGCAACGTGCACGCCGCTCGACTTCCCGCAGGCCGAGCGGGTCGATGCAGCGGGCAACCTGTACATCGCCGACGACGGTCACATCTGGCTCGTCGATGCCGGCGGCGTCATCACGCCACTCGCGGGCGACGGCGTCATCGGCTACAGCGGCGATGGCGGCTCGGCCACCGTCGCGGAGCTCGGCGATCCCGCGGATCTCGCGCTCGACGCGCAGGGCAACATCTACATCGCGGATGACACCAACAGCCGCATTCGCCGCGTCGATCTGAACGGGATCATCACGACCGTCGTCGGCACCGGCACGCCCAGCTTCGGCGGTGACGGCGGACCGGCGATCGATGCCGAGATCTTCGGGCCATCCGGCCTCGCGTTCGACGCGCAGGGCAACCTCTTCATCTCCGATCGAGACAACAATCGGATCCGCCGCGTCGACACCGCCGGCACGATCACGACGATCGCGGGCACCGGCTCGGCCGGATTCGGCGGCGACGGCGGCCCGGCTACGAGCGCGGCGCTGTTCTCGCCGGGCGCCTTGGCGTTCGACGCTTCGGGCAACCTCTACGTCGTGGATGTCCTGAACGAGCGGATCCGCAAGATCGACGGCACCGGCGTCATCACGACGATCGCCGGTAACGGCATCGTTGGATTCTCCGGCGATGGCGGCCCCGCGACGAGTGCGACGTTGAGCGCACCCAGCGGGCTCGTGGTCGACTCGGCACAGAACATCTACATCTCCGATCAGAACAACCATCGAGTCCGAAAGATCGCGACCACCGGCATCATCATGACCGTCGCCGGCAACGGCGCCCCGAGCAAAGACGGCGATGGTGGCCCGGCGACGAGCGCGGGGCTCGAGTTGCCGCTCGGACTCGCGATCGACGCGCACGATAACCTCTATGTCGCCGACTCGAACGCTCAGCGAGTTCGCCGGGTCGATCCCAGCGGCGTGATCACGAGCGTGGCCGGGCCCGTCGATCCGCTCGGGATGGGCCCATTCGCGCAAGCGCGGCTCGCCGATCCGCGCGCGCTCGTCATCGCGCCCGCGTTCACGCTCGTCGCCGGTGGCAGCTCGGGCACGATCCAGGCGGCGCGGTCGAGCACGGCGTGGCTCGACGTCGCCGCGGGTCGATATCCGCAAGTCACGGCGACCGGCAACCTCGCGCGGTTTCGCGACGGCGACTTCGGGACGGTCACCGGCATCGCGTACGACGCCGCTGCAAATCTCATCTATCTGACCGAGTCGGTGTCGACGAACCTGGAGCCCGGCAATCGCCTGCTCGTCGTGACGATCGTCGATCCGGCCGACCCGAACGGCTGGACGATCGCGCCGCTCGCGAACGCGGCCGGCACCGCGGGCTTTCTCGATGGCCCGGCGCAGGCGGCCGAGTTTCGCGCGCCGAGCGGGCTCTACCTCGATTCTGCGACACACCAGCTCTATGTCGCCGATACCGGCAACCACGCGATCCGCGTGATCGATCTGGCTTCCGGCGTCGGCGGCGCAACCGTTCGCACGATCGCAGGGACACCCCAGACGCGCGGCTTCTTCGGCGACGGCGGCCCGGCGACGAGCGCGTTGCTCTACGAGCCGTCGGCGATCACGGAGTGCGCGAACGGCGACATCTTCGTCGCCGATACCGGCAACGAACGCGTCCGCCGGATCGCCTCGGGGACGAACGTGATCTCGACGGTGCTCGGCGACGGCTCGGTGTCGTCATCGGGCGAGGGCGCGCCGGCGTCGAGCTTTCCGGTGAACGAGCCGCAAAACCTCGCGTGCGACGCGATCGGCAACTTGTTCGTCACGTCGACCACCGCCGTGCGAATGGTGCTCGCCGACGCGAGCGGTGTCGTCGACGGGACCAGTCCCGTGCGCACGATCTACGGCGCGCCGCCGCGTGCGACATTTCCGAGCTCGGTGACGCGCTGCCTGACCGGCCTCGTGGTCGTCGATCCGATGACGGTCCAGGTCACCGACTCGTGCACCGGCATTCTGTTCGAGCTCGATCGACACACCGCGCCGTGAGCGTCACGACGGTTACGGCAGGACGTAGAAGCTGAACGTGCCGTCGAAGCCGGTGAGCAGGGGCTCGCCCGAGATACCGCACGTGTCCATCACGGTGCCGCTGTCGTAACTGATCTCGGCGTTCGCGCTCCAGCCATTGAACTCGCGTGGTGTACCTACTTGGTAGTTCGACTGGTTGTAAGGCTCGACGAGCAAGCGGATGTCGTTGAAGCCGTTTTGCGGCGCGCCGCCGTAGATCACGATGCCGTAGCCGTCGCCCAGCGAGCCTTGGCAGTTGCCGTTCGACGCGCTCTGGCCGGGCACCATCAGCGTGTCGCCGTTGGTGAACGTGATCAGCTGACTGTGGTCGCTCGGCGCGAACTGCTCGGTGTAGTACCCCGGCGGGTCCGGATACGAATATTGCGCCGTGTCGGTCGACGTGACGAGGTCATCGGTCCACGTGCCGACCTTCGGGCCGGTACCCTCGTATACGAGGTGGCCGGCCGTATCGTGGAGCTCGACGACGATCGTCGAGCCGACCGCACTCACGCAGCTATCGAACCAATCGTTGCCGGTCAGGTTCGCGCTCGCGTCGTTGCTGAACGTGAAGCACGGGCCGCAGCTCAGCGATGCCGTCGCGGTGCCGGTGCCGATCGTGCCTTGGTTCGCGGTGAGGAGGCATTCCTGGCCGTTCGTGTCGACGATCTCGACGTCGTACGTCGAGCCGCTCGGGACCTGCGCCGCGAACGTGTACGTGCCGTTGCTACCGACCGTCAGGTCGTCGCTGAGGTTGTCGACGAGCTGGACGGGACCGGTGAGCCCGGTCGCGACGACTTGCACCGAGAACGGCACGGGTGCACAGCTGACGTCGACCGACGTCACCGGGCCCGAGCCGACCGAGCCGCTACCGCTCGCGACGCCGCACGATTCGGCGATCGGAGAGCCCGGATCGGTCTCCACCGTGACGTCGTACCCCGAGCCACTGAGCACCGACGTCGCGAACGTGAACGAGCCGTTCGAGCCGAGCGTCAAGTCGTCGCCACCGTTGTCTTCGAGCACGACTTGCTCGCCAGTCGCGAGGCCCGAAAGCGTGCCGCCGACGGTGAACGCGTTCGTCGTACACGCGATCGTCGCGGTCGCCGGAGCGTCGGCGATCTCGGCGGAGCCGTTGCCGATCACGCAGGTCTGCGACGGGCCGGTGTGATTCGCGATCGTGACGTTGTAGTTCGAGCCGCTCGCGACCGGTGTCGCGAACGCGTACGTGCCGTCGGCGCTCTCGACGAGATCGTCGCTGCCGTTATCCTGGACGTCGATCGTGCCGGCGAGCCCGGAGATCGCGACGTTGACGGCAAACGTGTCGGTGTCGCAGTTGACCAAGATCCCGGTGACGGCTTGTCCGCCGACCGTGCCGGAGCCGTTCGACACGCCGCAGCTCTGATACGGATCGATCGGCTGTGCGTGAACCTCGACGTCGTAGCCCGAGCCGCTCAGCACGTCGGTCATGAACGTGTACGTGCCGTTCGAGCCGACGGCCAGGTCGTCGCTGCCGTTGTCTTGGAGATCGAGACCGCTGCCCATCAGGCCGCTGACGGTCACGCTGATCGAGAACGGCGTGGTCGTACACACGATCATGACGCTGGTGATGTCCATGTTCGTGACGGGGCCGGAGCCGCCGGTGATCTGACACGACTGGGTCGGACCGCTCGGCTCCGTCAGCACCTTGACGTTGTACGAGCCGCCGCTGGCGACCGGCGTCAGAAATGCGAACGTGCCGTTCGAGGTGACCGTGGTGTTGTCGCCGCCGTTGTCTTGGAGCACGACGCTGCTCGCGAGGCCGCTGATCGTGCCGCTGATCGTGAACCCGTCGGTCGAGCAGTTGACGACCACCGTCGTCACGCTCGCGTCGATGACGCTACCGGTGCCACCCGAGACGACGCAGTTTTGCGTCGGGCCGCTCGGTTGCGCCGCGATCGTCACCGCGAAGCTCGCGCCACTCGCGATCGGTGTCGCGAACGTGAACGCGCCGTCGGAACCGATCGAGAGATCGTCGCTGCCGTTGTCCTCGAGCACGAGGCCGGTGCCATGGAGGCCGATGACGGTGCCGCCGATCGTGAACGCCGACACCGAGCAATCGACAACGACGTCGGTGATGCTCGCGTTGGCGAGCACGTTCGCGACGCCGGTGCCGTTCGTGACCTGGCACAGCTGAGCCGGTCCACTCGGTTGCGTCTTGACGGTCACCGCGTAGCTCGCGCCTTGGCCGAGCGCCGTCTTGAACGTGAAGCTGCCGTTCGCGCTGATCGCGAGCGTGTCACTGATGTCACCGGCGGTGTCGGCGATCACGAGGCCGGTGCCGACAAGGCCCCGGACCGTGCCGCTGACCGTGGCCTTCGGATGAACGTCGTCACCGCATCCGACTCCGACAGCCGCGAGCGCCACGGCGACAACGACAAATCTGAAACAACCCATTCTCGTCACATTCGGCTGATCGCGCCGAATGCGCAATCGCCGCTACCCCGACGACACCCGAACAAATGCGCGGAATGGCCGACGGCGCACGAGATCATCGGAGTGACGCGCCGCGCTCGTGGGGCCGACCGCCCGGTCACCACCAGCTGCCGTCGAACGTCGTACCTGCATAGCGGTTCGTCCAGCTCGCTTGCTCGGCGGCGTTGCAACCGGGCGTGAGAAAATCGTCGGCCGGCGCGTCGTCGGCGACGATGTTGTACGCGGCGCGCGCGCCGAGCCCGTCGAGCCACTCGGACGCATCGGTGTAGAACGTCGGATCGTTCAGCCCCGGTGCCGCAGGTGTGCACGTCGGCCCGCGCGATCCCGCGCCGCCGGAGCTGGCTTCGCCGGCGCCGTATTCGCGCAAGCCGATCAAGACGTCTTGCGCTTGCGCGAACGTGACGAGCCAGTCGAGGTCGTACTCGACCGGAGCCGCGAGCCCGGTGTTCGATTGAATCATCGCCCAGCTCGTCGTCGCGCCGTTGTTGGAATACTGGGTCGCGAGCGCTTGATAGACGTCGGCGGAGATCGTGTCGGCGCCGCCGGGATTACCGGTCGCGTCGTATTTGCCCGGCCAGTAGCTCGTCGGATCGGATTGCTCCCACGCGAAGCAGAACTCGATCAGCGGCACCGGCTTGCCGGCGGCCTTGAACTCGGCACGGATGATCGTGGCGGCGCGCTTGTACGCGGCGACGTAGTTCGCGGCGCTCACGTTCTGTCCACCGGTCGAGCCGACGCTCCAGCAATACCAGTTGCCGGTCATCTCCCAGCCGATCGCGACGACGGCCGTGTGGTTCTGCAAGCTCACCAGGTAATCGGCCATTGCCTTGTACGTCGCGTCGTAGCTGCCCGACGCCGCCGCG
>DASXEF010000845.1:0-3486 GCA_036490255.1 Kofleriaceae bacterium | reverse complement strand
CCTGTTGTGGACGCTCAAGACCGGCGATCGCGTGTACATGCGCGCGGTCGCGGCCGGCGTGTTCACGGTCAAAGACACGATCGGCGTCGACGATCCGCGTATTCGCGTGATGGTCGCGGCCGGCACCGGCTCGGCGCCGTTCCTCAGCATGTTGCGCAGCGAGCTGCGGCGAAACCCGACCGCGGATCTGTCGAACTGGGTGCTGCTGCACGGCGCGTCGTATCCGGGCGATCTCGGCTACCGCGACGAGCTCGCGCAGATGATCGACAAGAACAAGCTCAAGTACTGGGGCACGGTGAGCCGGCCGAAAGAGGCTCCCGAGTGGAAAGGCGATGTCGGCCGCGTCGAGGCGTTCTTCGAGCCCGGCCGGCTCGACGACTTCGAGCATCGGCTCGGCCTGCCCGCCGGCGGCTTCACGCCGAAGAACGTCGTGATCTACATCTGCGGTTTGACCGGCACGATCACCGGGACGATCGTGCCGCTGATCGATCGCGGCTTCGTGCCTGACTTCAAACGCATCCGCGAAGCGCTCGGCGTGCCCGCCGACTGCAAGGACAGCGTGTTCTACGAGCAGTACGACACCGAGCCCGTCATCAACATCAAGGACGCGGCGGTCGTCGAGCCGCTCAAAGCGCGGATGCAGGCTGCGCTGGCGAAACTGTGACGGCGTTTGTCGTCGGAGCGACCGGGTTCGTCGGCCGCGAGGTCGTGCGCCAGCTCGGCGCGCGCAAGACGCCGACCGTCGCGCACATCCGGCCCGATTCGATGCGGATCCCGGACTGGCGCCAGCGCTTCGCGAAGACCGGCGCGACGATCGACACGTCGGAGTGGCAGATCGGCGCGATGACGAAGGCGCTCGACAAAGCCGCGGCGACCGAGCTCTACATCTTGATCGGCACGACGAAGCATCGCGGCAAAGCCGAGCATCTCGACGGCGACATCTACGAGCTGATCGACTACGGCTTGACCAAGATCGCGGTCGAAGCCGCGCGGGCGAGTGTGAAGAAGCCGCGGCTCGTCTATCTCTCCGGCCTCGGCGCCGATGCGAAGGCGCGCGGCGCGTACATGCGCGCGCGCGGCAAAGCCGAAGACGCGGTCCGCGCCAGCGGCCTGCAATGGGTGATCGCGCGGCCCGCGCTGATCACCGGCAATCGCGACGACAAGCGCAGCGGCGAGAAGATCGCCAAGGCCGTCGGCGACAGGTTGCTCGCGGTCGCAGGCGTGTTCAGCCGCGGCGTGCAGCAAAAGTGGAAGTCGACGACGCCCGACGTGCTCGCGGCGGCGTTGATCCGGATCGGCGAAGCGCGCGAGCACGACCGCATCGTCGATGGCGCCGAGCTGCGTTAACAGGTGATACTGGCCGGATGAAACATGCCGGTCTCGTTGTCGTGCTCCTCGTCGCGTGCGGTAGCAGTAACAACGTCGATTACGAGGCGTGCCTCGTGGACGGCAGCAACGCGGCCGTCCAGGCGTGCGCGAATTGCACGATGTCGATGTGCAGCTCGCAGGTGAGCGCGTTCGAGAGCGCATGCCCGACGTTGCTCGAGTGCGAATGCCCGAACGGCGTGCCGCTGGGCAGCAACGCCACCAACAACTGCGGCTCGGATCTCGTCGGCAACTGCGCCGAGACCGCGCTCTCGCTCGACGGCTGCGAGCACTCGACGTGCGCCGCGCAATGCGGCAGCGGTGACTAATCCATTCGCTTGAGCGGTGACGTCGGCGCGACGACGACTTTGACGTCGCCGCCGATCGTCACGCAGCTCGCGTCGACATCGTCGAGGTGCGCCTGCATCTTGCGCAGCGCCTCGGTATCCATCAGATCGTCGACGAGCGCGAGCGAGCACACGGTGACGTCGCCCGCATCGACGTTCGAGAACCGCGCCCACAGATCGCCGGCTTGATAGCGATCGAGCGCGGGACGCGGCACGCCCTCGCCCGCGACGTGTCGCGCGAACGCGAGCGAAACGCCCGAATTGAGCGACTTGTCGAGTTGCGCGATCTTCGTGATGTGCACGCGGCCGGGGATGATGACGACCTCGGCGGTGTTGATCGGCGCCGACACCGTCGAGCGCACGAGGACGTCGAGCGTGCGACCGCTGGTCGGCAGTTGGAGCACGAGGTTCTTGATCGGCTCGGTGCCGGCCGCGATCGGCGTCGCTCGCATCGACGTGCTCGCCATGCCGTCGACCGCGACGGCGATGCCGAACTTCGTCGTCGGCGCGCCCGCGAGCGTGAACGTCGAATCGGCGCGCACCGGCGCTATGATCATGTACGTGTCGCCGATCTCGGTCATCGCGAGCACCGTCGGTTTGGTGTTCGTGATGCCGCCGAGCGTGACGGTGCCGCTGATCGTGCGCGTCGGGCCGAGCACGAGCTTGAGCTTGTCGGCGATGCGCTGTGGCGTGGAGCGCAGCTCGCCGAGCTGTGCGACGATCGCGCCGTAGATCGGCGCTTGTTCGATCACGAAGTGACCGGCGGCATCGCTCGTGACCTCGCGCAGGTTGAAGTCGCCGACGTGCAAGCGCACGTACGGCAACACGCCGGCGCTATCGGCGCTGATCCGGCTTCCCGCGGCGATGACCGCGTTCGCGACCGGCTTGCCGTGCGAGTCGACGACGCTGCCCTCGACGCGCATGTGCGGGCCCTGCAGCTGCGCCTTCTGGTGCCACAGCCGCACGATCTCCGCGCGCGCCTCGGCGGTGTCGGCGTTGGCCGCATCGGCGTCGTAGCGCGCGTCGGCGTCTTCTTGCTCGAGCTCGTGCGTGCGCTTGTCGTCGTGGATCGCGCGTGCGAGCGGCAGCCATTTCGCGACGAGCGCGCGCGCGGCGGCGTAGCTCTCGGGCTGCGATCGCGAGATGTGCAGATCGATCTCTTCGAGCGCGAGCTGCAACGCGGACTCGTGGAACCCTTCGGCCTCGAGCGCTTCGGTCAGGCCATGCACGATCGCGAGCGCATCGGCCCAATGCTCTTGCTGTGCCTCGACCATCGCGCGCGCGAAGTCGACGTGGGCCCGCATGTCGACCTGCGAGACTCGCGCGACCGCCGCGGCCGCGCGCTTGATCCCCGCCTGGCCGCGCGGGCCGATCACCGGCAGCTCGAACTGATACGGCATGAGCTCGACGAGCGTGTCGGCGCGGACGCGATCGTCCTCGCACTGCTCGGCCCATTGCGCGGCTTCGTTGACGGCGTTGCGCCGCGCTTGAAAGTCGGGCGCGAGCTCGCCGAGCGCGCGTAGCCCGATCACGCGCGCGCAGGGCTCGACGTCGGTGCGATCGACGAACGCCTTGGCCGCATCCGGCGGCGGCTTCGGCGCGTCGTCGTCGCCGTGCCGGTGTGCGCTGGCACTCGCGACGGCGAGCAGCTCGAACGCCTTCGCCGCATCCGGCGTCGCGGCGAGCCCGAGCCGCGGCGGCGCGGGCGTCAAGCACACCGTCGGATCGACGAGCTCGGTCATCGCATCTTCGCCCTCGACGCCGGCGACGCGCG
>DASXEF010000835.1:0-2707 GCA_036490255.1 Kofleriaceae bacterium | reverse complement strand
ATCGAAGCGGAGTTCACGTCGCCGCCGAAAGCCGGCTCGATCACCCTCGCGACGAGCTGCAACGCCGGTGGCAGCGTGCGCGTCGAGCAAGACGACAGCACCGGCGCGTGCGTGTCGACGGTGCCGGGCACGTTGCTCGTGCGCGATCGCTCGCTCGCGTTTGTCCCCGACGTGCCGTGGACGGCCGGCACCGCGTATCGGTTCTCGCTGATCGAGGATACCGGCGGCGGCACGTGCGACGCGGCCGAAGTCTGCGGCACCATCGACAACGAATCGGCGAGCTTCGATCCGCTGAGCGGCATGCAGGGCAACGGTGAGGCCGGTGGCCCGGATCTCGTGATTCCGTTCACCGCGACGGCACCGGCGGGCGCGACGTACATCTTGGCGGGAATGTCGCCGTACACCGATCTCAACGGCAACGGCCAGGTCGATACCGGCGAGGCAAGCAACTTGAACAACTTTGCGGCGTTCTCGATCACGGGCACCACCGGCGCGATCGACAGCGCGAGCTTTGCGGATCCGAACTGCATCCCGGGCTCGACCGTCGACGAGGACTGCATGTATCTGTCGGGCGCGATGCCGACGCAGATGATGCCGGTGATGACGTCGTGCTCGCTGCCCGACGGCACGACCGCGGCGGCGTGCGTGCCGGTCGAGATCGCGCCCGAGTCGGTCTACGCGACGAGCGTGTCGATGAACGCGACCGCGCTCGGCATCTTCACGATCACGTCGCCGACCGACACGTCGATCATGCGCGTGCGCGAGCCCGCGAACGGTCCGGTCACCGGCTACATCTTCGACGACAACGGCACGCCGAAGCTGATGGTCGCGCTGAACCTGTACTTGGACGCGCCCGATCTCAGCATCACGCTGTCGACGCACGATCTGCACTCCAAGCCGATCTCGGTCAAGCTCGAAGGCCCCGTGACGTTCTTGGCCGACGGCCGGATCTCGATCGCGGCCGCGAACATCGCCGACGTGCCGATCGTGATCAACACGAACACCGACATCGCCGGCGACGGCACCGTGAGCTTGTTGCTGGCCAAGGGCAACATGGGCTTGCAGCTGATCTCCAAGCCGCTGCGAGGAGCGCCGCCGTGAAGCGCTGGATCATCCTCGCCAGCTTGCTCGCGCCGGCGATCGCATACGCGGATCCGCCGGATGGGACCGACGCATCGGCGACCGCCGAGGTCGACACCACGCACGATGCGCCGGCCGCGGGCGTCGTCGCGCCGCCCGACAAGAAGCCGTTCTACGTCCGCGTCGGTGGCGTGTTCATCAAGCCACTGTCGTCGTCGCAGCCGATGGAGCTGTCCGACATCGACGGGCCCGCGAGCCTCGCGTTGATGAACGGGCCGATCGTCGGTTCGGGCGCGAGCGTCGCGTCGGCGGCGACGCCCGGGCTCGTCGTCGGCTATCGCCTGCCGTACATGCATCGCCGGATCTCGATCGAGACCGTGCTCGGCCTGCCGTTCACCGTGAAGTTCACCGCGACCGGCACGCTCGCGACGCAATCGCTCGCGCCGACCGCGCTCGGCATCCCGACCGGCGTGCAGCCGCTCGGCCCCGAGCTCGGCGAAGCGAAGGCCGCGCCACCGGTCGTCAGCGCGGTGTACTCGATCATCGATCACGGCATCGTCCAGCCGTACGTCGGGCTCGGGTTCGCCGTGCTGTTCTCGTACGACGCGAAGGTCACGAACCCGACGCTCACGGCAGACGGCTCGCCGTCGATGTCGGTGCCGCCGGCGCCCGGCTTCGTGCTGCAAGCCGGCTCCGACTTCAAGCTCTACAAAGAGTGGTACCTGCGCGTCGACGTCAAATACATCGCGTTCATGCAGGCGGTCGCGACGGTCCACGACATCTCGGTCGCGACGCCGAACATCCCGCTGTTCGGCAACGTCGACGTCGGCACCGCGAAGATGAGCGTCGACGTGAACCCGCTGATCATCCAAGCCGGCATCGGCACCGACTTCTAGCGTTACTTGATCAGGTCGCCGAGCTTCGCCGCGAGCTTGTCTTCGTCGCCGGTGTTGTAGCCGTATTCGATCAGCTGGATCGTGCCCTGCGGATCGATCACGAACGTCGACGGCATCTTGTCTGGGTCATACGCCTTCAGCGCCGGGCTGTTCTCGTCGGGCAAGAACACCGGGAACACGTGCTTGAGCGCGAGCGACTTGATGAACGCCTTGCCTTCGTCGGCGTTGGTATTGATGTTGACCGCGACGAACAGCAGCTTGCCGGCGAACTTCGGCGCGATCCTGTCCCACGCCGAGAGCTCCTTGTGGCACGGCTGGCACCAACTCGCGCCGAACGTGAACAGCACCCATTTGCCGGCCATGTCCTTGAGCCGGAAGTGCTTGCCGTTGGCGGCGAGTGCGTCGAGCTCGACGGCATGATCGCCTTGCTTGATCTCGGCGTGCGCGATCGACGCGAACGCGAGCACGACAACGATGGCGTACTTCATCTAATACTCCGCGCCGAGCGAGACTGCGGCCGTCGGGTAGCTATCGGTGGCGCCGCCCGTCGAGCGCGAGCCGGCGGCGCTCCACGACCACGAGAACCGCTGGTAGTCGAACGCGGCGCGCGCGATCACGTGCGACCAGATCCGCACGTCGAGCCCGGCGCCGGCATCGAGCGCCCAGCGCGTCGCGGCGCCGAATTCCATCGCGGTCGGATCGTCGCCGCCGGTGACGGGCTCGAACGCGGC
>DASXEF010000726.1:0-5300 GCA_036490255.1 Kofleriaceae bacterium | reverse complement strand
GATCGCGCGCTTCGCATCGAAGAGCTTCGGCGCCGTCTTCGGCTTCGACGACGTGGTCCTCAAGTTGTTTCCGTCATCGCTATCCGAGCGCATGTTGCGCGCGTCCGAGCGTTGCCTCGCGGCCGTGGTCGCCCGCGGCTATCCCGCGCCCGCGCAGCTCGTACCGACGTTCGTGCGTCGACGGCATCTGGGGTGCGTTCTACGAGCTCGTCGAAGGCGAGATCGTCGTTGCGGATCGCCGGATGCTGGCCGAAGCACTCGCCGAGCTCGCGCGCGTCACCGATGGGCTCGATGCAACCGATCTGCCGATCCCGTCGACTCGGACTGCCGCGCTGTGGCCGCCGCCGCATCGCACCAGCTTCGATCTCGAACGCGCGGGCGGCGAATGGATCGACGAACGCGCCGCGGCGGCGCAGCGCACGATTCGCGAGGCTGATCTGCCGATGCGCGTCGCGCATTTCGACTGGGGCGCCAAGAACACGCTGGTTCGCGACGGCAAGCTCCGCGCCGTTCTCGACTGGGACTCGCTCGTCGTCGCGTCCGAGGCCGAAATGATCGGTCGCGCCGCGGTGCAGTTCACGTTGTTCGCCGGCGAGCCACCGACGAGTGACGAGGCGGCGGCGTTCGTACGCGGCGGCGTTCGTACGCGACTACGAGCGTGCGCGAGGTCGGCAGCTCACAGCGGTCGAGCAACGCGTCGCCGAAGCATCGGCCGAATATCTCATCGCCCACGTCGCGCGGTGTTCACCGGACGACGGGCCGTTCGTCGAGCTGTTGCGCTCACGTACGACGCAGATCGCGTTTTGATCACGGCGCGAGTCGCTGAAGCTAAGCGTCGACCAGTTGCGTCATCGCGCGGCCGTCCGCGGACGACGGCCTGTCGCGTCCGCGGTCGATGCACATCGCGTTCTGCTCACGGCGCCAGTCGCTGCAACGCCGCGCGAACGAGCGCGTCGAGCGGCGCTGTAGCACCGACGACCTTGGCAGCCTCGGCGACTGCCGCGCGCGCTTCATGCGGACGAAACCCGAGCGTCGTGAGCGCGAGCTCGGCATCGCGACCCACGTGGGTCGCCCAGCGAATCTCGAGCACGGGCGCCTTGCCGGTGATCGAGAGCTTGCCTTGATGGAGTGCGCGGTGGTGGCCGTCGCAGACCAGCGTGAGATTTTCAGGTGAATGACCGCCGCCGGATTCGCGCGGTACGACGTGATGAATTTCGAGATATCGCGACGACCGACAGCCGGGTACGCAACACCTGCCGCCATCACGCCGCTTCACGAACCGCATCACGCGCGGCGCGACATCTTGCGTCGCTCGGGCGAGGTCGACGCGCTGTGCATCGCACTCGGCGCGCGCCAGATCGGCGGCATCGAGCGGCTGCTTCGAACCCGCGCCGTCTTGCCAAGCAGCCGCGCACGAGTCGCACTTCGAGATCATGATCTGGTGCTTCGCGCGGCCGGATTCGTCATCGCACCAGCCGCCGAGAACGGCGTTGCATAGCGCAGAGATCAGCGCGTCGTCGTCGAGCCGCTCGCCCCGCTCCGCTTCGAGGGCCTGCTGCGCTTGGCGCAATAGCGCGAGCGTCGCGGGCCGCACGTCGAACCGGATTGGCCGCGCGACGAGATCGGGATCCGCCGGATCGTCGGGGCGATCGCCGCGCCGCCGGCCTGCAACTGCCTGCTCGATCTGTCGAAGGTTCTTGCCGTGCGCGTCGTCGATCCATGCCTGCTCGGTGGTTCGCGTCGCGACGCGCGTCAGCTCGCGCACGGCGCTGAAGTGAAGCTCGCCGGCGGCGAGCGCTCGCGCGAGCTCGGGCAAATCGTCGAGCGCCGTCGCGATGCGGACGCGCTCGCTCGCCTGACGCGGCGAATAGCCGAGCACTTCTTCGAGATACTCGTGCAGCGAGGCCTTGCCGAGCGAACGCCAGACTTCGATCTGCACGGCAATCGCGAGCAAGCGCGCCTCTTCCGCGTCGAGCGCACAGCGGCGCACCGCTAACGCGCGCAGCTCGCGATCGATCTCCTTCCACTCGTCACCGTCACACATCGATGCCTCCTTGCGTGAAGCAGTCGTTCTAACACGCGAGCTTCGAGCGCCTTACCGCGCGTTCTCCGACGACGAAAGCGTCGTTCCGTCGCAAAATCTTTCGCGCGTCAAACGCGCTCGATGCGAGCGAGCTCACGCTTCGTAAATGCGGATTGGCCTGCGAATCGTCGATACTCGCTCGACGCGCACCAGCAATGCGTCAAGCACTTTCTTAAAAAAGCGCACGAATCGCGAGCGCGGCTGTGAGCAACCGTGGGCGTGGCCGGCCGCGCGCCGAACCCTCCTTCGACGCGCGTCGCGCGGCTCGGCATTGTCGTATCGCGCGCGCCCACGTGGGTCATGCGCGTTGCCGCCGACGCGGCGCGCTTATTCATCTTGCGGCTGGGCATCCGAGCTCTCGTACGCCGTCGTCGTCGCCGGCAGAGATCGCTCACGCGCGTCGCGCACTCGAGGCGGCCACACCTATGAGCGATCGACGTCGCGCGCGCGATCCTTCATCTGGCACACGGCGTTGTTGTCGGCTGCGAGCACGACCCACGTGAGTCGCGTGCAGTGACATCTTCGAGAGTGCAGCACGCGGCATCGGTGTCGCGTCGCGCACTCGAGCACGGCGACGAACAACCGACCCACATGGGTCGCGCACGACGATGCGCCGCGCTCACGCTACTGACACAGCTGCGCGCCGCCCGAGCTCTCGTACGCCTTCGTCTTCGCCGCTAGATTTCCACCGTCGGTATCCGGATCGGTTTGATCGCCCGCGCCTGCACCGAACGCGACGCCGAGCACGTGCGCGGCGGCGAGCGCGCTCCAGTGAGCGGACACCGTCACCGCGGCGCCGCTCTCGACCTGCGCCGCGCTGCCGCCGAAGAAGTAGTCGACGCGGTTGTCTTCGTAGTGGTTCGCGACGTTCGCCTGCGCGGCGTTGCCGAGCGGCGTCTGCCAGAACATCGCGGGCGTGCCGAGTTGCTCGGTGAGCGTCTTGATCCACGTCAGATCTTGCGCGTAGCTCGGCAGCGCCTGGTCGGTCGGATCCCACCAGGTGTCGCGACCCTGCGCGACCTGGTAGTAGCCGGCGTCGCGATCGCTGGTCTCGACGACGACGAAGTCGGCCTTCGCTTGGCCGCATGCCGCGAGCAGCGTCGCGACTTGCATCGCGTCTTGCGTGACGTCGGTGCTCGCGTCGGTGTTGCCGGCGACGTTCCACGCCGACGCTTGCAAGCCGACGAGCGCGTTCGGCGCGTATGTGCGCACCATCGCGATCATGCATTGGCCCATGCCGGCGATCGTCGACGGCATCGCGGTGCAATCCGGGTTGACCGCGCCGACGACCGCCGCGAGCGTCGTCGGATCGCCGGCCTGCCGCACGTAGCCCCAGAAGTCGGGCTCGATGTGGAGCAGTGCGCGCGACTGGCCGATCGTCTGCAGCAAGAACCGCCAGTCGTTATAGTAGCGCGTCATGATCCCGCTGTCGGTCGCGGCTTGCGTGACCTCGGCGGTGCCTTCTTGAAAGCCCGTGATCGCCGCCTGCGCCGTCTGCAGGAGCTCGTAGTACGTGAACATCGGGACCTGCGATGCGCCGGCCGCGCTCGTCATGAAGTCGGTCGCGTACGCGCCCGGCGGGCTGTTGTAGCAACCCCACCACGAGCTCGAGCACGACGCGCCGCATGCGGTGCACGGCGTCGTCGACGTGAACAAGCCGCCCGACAAATACACGTAGCGCAGATCGTACGGCGCGCTCGATTCGGCGGTCGTCGAGCCGCTGACGCCGACGACGAGATGCGACGCGCCGAGCTCGCCGAGCACGGTCGATCCCAGGCACGAGCCGCTGCCGGATCCGCCACCGCCGCCACCGTTGCCATCGCCGGATCGCGCGCCGCCGTCCGACGTCGCGCTGGACCCGCCGTGATTGCACGCAGCGATGACCACCAGCACGAGCGCGCGAAGCCGCATCACTACCTGGATCGCACGATCGCTCGTGCGCGTCTACGAGCTCGAAGCGTAGGCGCGCTTGCATCTCGCGCGGATGGAGATCGCGGCGCTTGACTCCGGCCCGGCTTGATCGCTTACTAATCGAGAAAGCGGGGCAAGGTGGTTGGGGGCGTGATCGGGAATTACAGCGTCGTGCGCAAGCTCGGCGAAGGCGGCATGGGCGCCGTCTATCTGGGCCAGCACACGCTGCTCGGCCGGCACGCGGCGATCAAAGTGCTGCTGCCGGCGCTGAGCACGCGGCCCGACATCGTCAATCGCTTCTTCAACGAGGCGCGTGCCGCGACGTCGATCAACGACCCCGGCATCGTTCAGATCTTCGACTTCGGCGTCCACACCGACGGCAGCGCGTACATCGTCATGGAGTACCTCGAAGGCGAGACGCTCGACGATCGCATTCGCAAGCGCGGCCGATTGCCCGCACGCGAGGCGGTCACGATCGCGCGCCAGGTCGCCGCATCGCTCGGCGCCGCTCACGCGCAACACATCGTGCATCGCGATCTCAAGCCCGAGAACATCTTCCTCGTGCGCGATGCCGAGGTCGCGTACGGCGAGCGCGCCAAGGTGCTCGACTTCGGGATCGCGAAGCTGCAGGCCGACACCTCGAACAAGGTCAAGACCAGCGCGGGCGCGGTGATGGGCACGCCGCTGTACATGTCGCCGGAGCAATGCAACGGCGCGCAGGATCTCGATCACCGCTCCGACATCTACGCGCTCGGCTGCGTGCTGTTTCACTCGCTCGTCGGCCGGCCGCCGTTCGACGGCGACGGCATGGGCGCGATCATCGTCGCGCACTTGACCGAGCCACCGCCGGTCGCGTCGACGCTCGTCGACGGAATTTCACCGGGCATCGATGCCGTGCTCGCGCGTTGCCTCGCGAAATCGCCCGCCGAGCGCTTTCAAACGATGGCCGATGTCGTCACCGCGTTCGGCCAGCTGCAAGGCGTCGTGACCGGTCCGCCGACCGCGCCGGGCGCGACGCCGGTACCGCCGTGGAGCGCACCGACGACGGTGCGATCGATGCCGCCGACGCCGACGCCGACGACGCTCGGTGCGAGCGCGGGCCAGGTCGCGCCCGCGCCGCGCAGCCGGCGCACCGGTTGGATCGTCGCGCTCGCCGCGGCGATGCTCGCCACCGCAGGCACCGCGATCGTGATGAGCCGCTCGCACGACGCGGTCGCGCCAACGTCGCCGCCGACGACACCCGCGTCGGTGCTCGCAGCGCCGATGCCCGTCGTGATGGACGCGGCCGTGCCGGCGAGCGTGCCGA
>DASXEF010000715.1:0-4558 GCA_036490255.1 Kofleriaceae bacterium | reverse complement strand
TTTGTCCGAGACGAACGACCTCGTGGAACAGAGGAAGATCGGGCTCGGGCTCCAGCCGTCGGCTTGGGCTCGGGCTCGGTCAGAGACGTCATCGAAATAGCCATGCACTGACCGGCATTGCGACTAGCGATCGATCGGCGGTCCGTCGATCCGGACCTGCGCCAAGAAATACGGCGGCACGCAGGCACCGCGATCGAGCGGCAGGTCGGGCTGGCGAAGGCACACGTAGTCGTCGCGGCACGGCTCGGTGCGCGAGCATGCTCGCAGCTGCGCGAGCGCGAAGTTGCCGGGCTGCAGGATGCAGTCCTCGGGTTTGACGCCAGGCACGAAGCACGCGCGCTCGAAGCCGTGATGTGGAATGCGCGCGCAGATCGCGCCGTCTGCGTGCGAGCCGAGCGCGCACTTCGCCGTGCACATACCGCCGGGAAAGCCGTGCGCGTTCGGATCGCATTGCGAGCGGCCGGCGATGCCGTCGCACGCGGTCGACGGATCGGCGATCGCACCGTCGCCGTCGAGGCCGAACCCGCTCGTCAGCTTGACGCGCTGGCACGGATCGCCGGCTCGCGCGGCGCCGGCGGGCAGGCACACGCCGATCGGATCGCCGTCGACGAGGCTCGGCTGGCACGCGAGCCCGGCCGCGCAACGCCAGCCGTCGGGTCCGCAGTGCGCGCCATAGTAGCCGGCATCGTCGGCGTGCTCGGAGAGCGGCAGTGGACCGGCGGTCGCAGCATCGCGCAGGTAGCGAAATCGCCAGCCGAGGATCTCGGCGAGATGCGGCGAGATGCCGAGTGTCATCGCGTCGTGCGTGTTGCCGCTGCGATCCTCGCCGAGCAAGTGAAACCCGGCGATCGATCGCGACTCGTGACAGCCGACGCACGACATCTCGTCGAGCCGGCGCACGAGCGCGTCGGGCAACTCGGGCAGCAAGCGCGCGAACGGGCGGTTCGCGAGCCGGGCGAGCCCGTGTGGCGTCACCGAGACCGCCGACGTCGCGAGCAGCTCCGGCGGAAGCTCGGCGGTGCCGGCATCGATCGCGGGACGATTCGCGTCGATCCACGCGCGCAGCGCGGCGAGCTTCGCGCCGCTCAGATCCGGCGCCGGCGAGTTTCGCAACGGCGAGGCGACGAGGTGTGCGCCGGCGCGATCGAAGCCGCGCAAGATGTACTCGGCGTGGATCTCGGTACCTTCGGCCGGCGCGCTCACGCGCATCGATTGCACGTCGATCTCGACGCGATCGAATGCCGTCGGCACGAGCGTGGCGAGCGGGCCGGTGCGCAGCTTGTCGGCGAGCTCGGGGCCGGTCGCGCTCTCGATCGCGAGCCATCGCTTGGCGACGCTCGCGCACTCCGATCGGCGATCGAGATAGATCACGCTGACCGTCATCGGCAAGCGCGTCACCGGCCGGCTCGCGAGCGCGGGCTGATAGGCGAGGCGATAGATCAACCGAGTCTGGCCGCAGCCGGGCACGGCCGCGGTGCGAAAATCGAAGCGATCGACGACGCCGACCAGCTCGAAGTGCGCACGCGGCGACGCGAGCCAGTCGAGGTCGAACAGCCGGTACATGTACGCCTGGCCGATGCCGGCGATCGGCGACTTCGCGGCGAGCGCTGCGAGATCGCCGCGCAAGGCCGCGACGACGTCGCTGTAGGCCGGCGAGCGCGCGAGCACCGCTGCCGATTCTTCGGCGTAGTCGCGCCGGCGCGGCGAGCTCGGGTCGCGCGCGCCAAGCACGTCGCCGAACGACCAGCCGGCGAGCTCGAGGCCCATCAACACGCGCGGATTGGTGACGAGCAGCGACGGATGGACATCGGCGAAGCCCGCGTGTACGTCGTCGACCGCGCGGCGCGGCGCGGTGGCGTGACAGCCTACTAGCACCGCGACGAGCACCGCGAACCGCATGACGGCCGCGAGGGTACCAGCTACGCGCACCATCTCGCGAGCGCGTCGTCGAGCCCTCGCGTCGTGCCGTCGCCGACCCACGCGACGTAGCCGTCGGGACGGATCAGCACGGCGCTCGGCGCGGCCACAGCGCCGATCACCGGCAGCTCCCACGCGCCGTCGTATTTCGCGTCGACGTGCGCGACGTGATCGATCGCGCCGTCGAAGCTCAGCACGACGGGACGTGCGCGATGCAGCAGCGCGTACACGCGGCGCGAGCCGTCGAGCTCGAGATCCGGCATGCGCCGGCCGAGCAGCGGATGGCCTTCACCGAGGTCGTAGTGAATGTCGAGGCCGGTCAACATGCCGGCGTAGCGCTTGCGCGGCTCGTCGAGCGCGACCATGCCGGTGACCATCTCGGCGAGCGCCTTGGTGCGCGGATCGGCACGGCGCATCGCGACCGATGCCATCGCCGTGCGCAGCGCGCGCGCAGCGATCGGGTGGCGCTCCGCATGATAGGTGTCGAGCAAGCTGTCGGCGGACTCGCGGTTGACGACGCGCGCGAGCTTCCAGCCGAGGTTCACGGCGTCTTGCACGCCGAGCTGCAGGCCCTGGCCGCCGTCGGGCGGATGCACGTGCGCGGCGTCGCCGGCGAGCAACACGCGGCGATCGCGATACGCGGCGGCCTGGCGCACCATGTCGGTGAAGCGCGAGATCGAGATCGGATCGTGCACGCCGAAGTCGGAGCCGAACACGGCGACGAGCCGCTCGCGCAGGTCGTCGAGCGTCGGCTCGCCCGCGGCGTCGACGCGCGGCTCGGTCACCATCACGCGGATGTAGCCGTTGTCGAGCTTGCCGAGCGCGTGCATGCCGATCGCGTCGTGGCGAATCCCGAACGGCGGGTCGGTCGCCATCTGGACCTCTGCGATCAGCGAGCTCGTCGTCGGATCCCAGCCGGGAAAGTCGATGCCGGCGGCTTTGCGGATCGCGCTGCGGCCGCCGTCGCAGCCGACGAGATAGTCGGCGCGCAACGCGGTGCCGTCGTCGAGCGCGACGTCGACGCCGGTCGCGTCTTGCGCGAGGCCCGTCATGTCGCGGCCGCGATAGATCGGCACCGCGAGCTCGCCGAGCCAGCCGCCGAGCACCCGCTCGATCTGGTTCTGCCACAGCCCGAGCGTGAAGTTGAACCGCGTCGGAAAGTCGCTGATGTCCAGGCGCGTGCCGGCGAACAACACGACCGGCATGCGCGTGCCTTCCGCGACGAAGCGCTCGGCGATGCCGCGTTGATCGAGCAGCTCGAGCGTGCGCGCGAGCAAGCCGCCGGCGCGACGGCCGATCAGCTCGTGCGTCGGACGGCGCTCGACGATCGCGACGTCGACGCCCGCGAGCGCGAGCTCGCCCGCCAGCATCATTCCGGTCGGGCCCGAGCCGACGATTACAACAGCGTGGTTGGTCATCGCTGATGACTCTGCTCCACGAGATGGGGATTGCCGCAATCCCCCACGTTTGATACAGACTAGAGGTGGAGGGGCGCGGGTGTCGGGGCCGGCACCGGCGCCCTGACGATGGCGTCGATCGCCGGATCGCGTCCCGCGAACCAGTCGGCCGCACGCACGGTCACCGGTAGATCCGGCACGAGCGCGTCGCCCGGGAAGTCGGGATACTCCCAGTGCTTCGTCGAGTAGCGCACCGTCACGTGCGAGTGCGGCAGCGCGAACGTCTTGACCTCGCCGTCGCTGGTCGGCGCGCCCGCCGACGGTCCGCCGACGAGCCGCGCGTGCAGCCGGCGCACGAGCTCGATCGCGTTCATCACCGCCGACGAGAACGTGTGCATGCCGATGATCACGAAGACGCGCCCGGCGAGCGCGGGTCGCGTCGCGAGGCCGTCGATCATCGGCTCGATCACGCTCGAATCGCCGCCGCCGTTGCGCCGCAGATCGATCACGAAGCGATCGACCTGGTGCGAGTCGACGAACGCGAGCGTGCGCGCCGCGAAGCTCGCGAACGAGCCGGCGCGCGGATCGTCGGCGCACGCGTTGTACGCGACGTAGACGAGATGGTCGGCGTCGTCATACGTGTTCCAGTACGACGTGCTCGGGCCGCGCAGGTGCAACGGCAACGGGCTCGGCGGCACCACGGCGGCCGGCTGCGCGGCAGGCTCGAGCGCGAGCTCGCGCGTCGTGCCGTCGCTCGCCGCGAGCACGAACGTCGCGGCGTGCGAGCTCGGCGCCAGATCGACGCCGGCGAGCAGCACCGGATCGACGAGCAGGTCGGGCAGCTCGCCGTGCAGCCCCGCGGCGTTGTCGTGCGAGACCAGCGGCGTCAGCGCGGCGATCGCCTGATCGATCGAGTGCGTGCCGACCGCGACGAGCCGGCGGCCGACCGCCCACGGCTCGTCGGCGCCGATCACGAAGATGCCGTCGTCGAACCACGCGAGCGCCAAGCGGTAGAAGCCGTGACGAGGCGCGACGACGCGCGTGTGGCCGTCGCCGAGCTCGGCGACGAGCCGCGTGAAGCTCGCGATCGCGTGCGCTTCATCGAGGCCGGGCAGGGCGGCATCGACAGCCGCAACGTCGGCGCGCCACGCCGGTTCGAGCACGTGCGCGAACGCGCCGACGTGCCGCGCCGGTAGCTCGGTCGCGAGCGTGTGGAGATCGCCGCGCCAGCTATCGTCGGTCGC